>JAOZLO010000022.1 GCA_029934775.1 Desulfocapsaceae bacterium | reverse complement strand
AGAACAGGAGAGTGAATATGGCAGTTAAAATTGGAATCAACGGTTTTGGGCGTATAGGCAGGAATATTTTCAGAGCGATCAGCAAGGATCCTGCGTTTTCTGAAATTGAAGTAGTGGCAATCAATGATCTGACTGATAACAGTATGCTTGCTCATCTTCTGAAATACGATTCAGTGATGGGTGTGTATGAAAAAGAAGTGGAGAGCAGCGAGGATGGGATCATTATTGATGGCAAAAAAATAGCAGTATCAAGCCATCGCAGCCCTGGAGATATTCCATGGGGGAAACTGGGGGTTGAGTATGTAGCTGAATGTACTGGTATATTCAGTGATGGAGAATTAGCTCAGGCCCATATTGATGGAGGAGCGGTCAAGGTTGTTATATCAGCACCAGCGAAGGGGAATGTAAAAACTTTTGTTATGGGTGTAAATGAAGATGAGTATGATGCTACAGTTCATCACGTCGTCTCGAATGCCTCATGTACCACCAACTGTCTGGCGCCATTTGCTAAAGTAATCCTGGACAGATTTGGCATAAGAAGAGGATTAATGACTACAATACATGCGTATACGGGTGATCAGCGTTTACTCGATTTTCCTCATTCCGATCCACGTCGGGCAAGAGCTGCAGCACTTTCCATGATACCGACTAAAACAGGTGCAGCGGCAGCCGTGTCTCTAGTGATACCTGAACTTAAAGGTAAATTTGATGGCCTGGCTGTCCGTGTTCCAACTCCTAATGTGTCTCTTGTGGATGCTGTAATGGAAGTAGAAAAAGAGACTACGGTAGAAGAAGTCAACCAGGCACTGAAAGAGGGTTCCGGCAGATATCTCGGCTATACAGAATTGCCCCTCGTTTCTATCGATTTTCAGGGAAATGCCCATTCCTCAATTATTGATGCCCAGTCTACTAAAGTGATAGGGACTACTGTTAAGGTAATGAGCTGGTATGACAATGAATGGGGATATTCTAACAGGATGCTTGATCTGATCCTGCATATGGAGAAAAATAAGGCTCTATAACCACTGATGCTCCACTGATTACCTTGTTTATAAAGTTGTTAAGAGCGCTTTTGGAGCAATCTTCAAAGGTGCTTTTCCGTTTTTTCCAGGAGTGAGAATCTCCTGAAAATCTTCGTATGCAGGCGTGTAATATTTCTATCATTTCAGCGTACCAGGGAACATTGTAAAGACAGTAAATTTGTACCCCAAGGGCATCTTCCTGAGGGCGCATAACGAAACAGGTAAGCGAGCCTGTGAGACTCCGGATGGAGAGTTTTACGACGCATCAGGAGTGGATTTCTTTTCAATGAACAATATTCAGGATAGATAAAAATGAACATGGAGAAGAAGCAGGTGGCAGGGAAGATTGAATCTGATGCATTGAAGGCGAATCTGCTGGAGACAGCGGGAAGTGTAGTGATTGATGAAAATCTCCTCGGTCTGCTTGAAGTTGTTGAAAAATTTAAAGGGCTGCATTCGACCCTGGAAAAACTTCTCTACGAGGTATGCCATCCATTTAGAAACTGGAGGCTCATTTTACCGCAATTACGTAGCTTCGTTTTGAAAAACAGTAAGCATTACACGGAACATGAAAAAGGACCGGAGTCCATACGACTGTTTGGTAATCTGTTTTTTGATGCAATTCAAGATACTCAGAGAGATTCTGTCCTGTTGTCCCAGGCAATAGGCGGGATGCTGATCTGGCTGGATAAGGTAATTGGTGCCGGTCAGCCGAGTTTGCGTCGTCTCGGTCCGGAACTCAATCAGATATTTCTCAAGCTGGCTGCTTTTGATGATTCTGATGGTCCTGTGTTAATGCATATTGTTCATGGACAGCAGCCTGTCGCAAGGATAGCAAAACGATTGGTGGCAGTCACAGAAGGTAATGAAAACGAATACGATTATATGCCGCTCATTGAGCTGGTGCGCACTGTTTTCAGACGCTGCTATGGCTACTGGTTAAAAGAAGATGATCCTCTGGACTGGTTCCTTACACGGTGCTCCATTCCTGAAAAAAAACCACGTTTTTCCCGGCTGTTCTCTCCTATATCTCATATCAGCATGGAAAAACACCTTGATGTGCTTGATTCTCTTGAAATGGGTGGGGATGGAATGAGCTCACTTAAAATGATGCTGGAACTGCCTGCCCATGTAGATATTGTAAAATACTACAGGGCAATACCCGGTAAGCTTGCAGTAGTTGAGGAAGAACTGCAGCATCATGAACAGGGAAACAGAGATAAACTGTACTTTTTTAATGAAAACAGGAAATTGCTTTTTTTGTTTAAGATCATGGATACAAAGGGACTGTATCTTATCCATGAAGAGACACTGCGGGAGATAAATCGCAGTTTAGTACAGTTGATCAGGCAGCAGAGCTTCGAGGAAATTGAAGAATTTCTTCTTACTACTTTCAAACTGCTTAAGGCCAATATCCGCAAATATCCCCACACATCTCTGCAATGTATTCAAGTCCTCGGAGGAGAAGTATTTGACCGGGGAAACAGCCGGATGGTTGAGGCCTTTCTCTGGGGGGTTGTACGATTCGGTTTTCAACATGCAAACGTTGTCGGGGTGGATGAAAACTGGCAGCCTCTCTCAAACCCGGCACATCTGGCAAATATAAGGGTATGGCTCCATCTCATAATGCGTGAGCCCAAATGGTGCTCGACCCTTTTTTCTGCCTTGATTATCCACCTGAAGCTTACCGGCACCTGTGTTAAAGATACAGATCTTTTTCAGCGGGATATTACGGAACTGTTGAACCATCCCATTGAACCTATTTATAACCTTGCCAAACAGTTTACCAAACTGATGCCTGTCTTTTTTAATGAAATTGGCTCAGAAGGTGAACTACGTGATGTCTCCACAGAACTGGATGAGTTGCACAAGCGAAAAGACAGTTTGATTCATTTTTTAAGAAAACAGGGGCATGTTGAGAGTTCAAATCTGATAGTAGATTTTATCCAGGCTATTTTTCTGTTCTGGAAATCAAAGGATAAGGTTGTGCTTTCACCGTATCTGCCTGAAGAGGTTTACTGTCAGGTAAGAACAGAAGGAAAGTATGTGGATGAGCAGCATGCTCTCAGTGAGCGGTTCTGGCGTGAGATGGCAATTGAAAAACCGCAGGATATTTTAGTCAAAGATGAGGGGGTAGTTGCAGAATTCCTGAAACGTCAAAAAGATCTGAACAAAAATGAAGTGAGGCGCTTTGAGCTTCTTGTGCGGATGTATAAACTGCTGCACAAGAAATATAATCTCGGTTTTCAGCAGCTTCGTTCAGAATTAAACAGGGCGGTAAATGACGGATTTCCGGAGATAGGCCAACTTCTTTCGGAAAAACTTAACCATGGAGACACCCGGCAATGTCTTGAAGTTTTGTTAAATACACTGGAGGGGTTGAAGAAGACCATTCTCTCGGAAGAGAAGTTTGAGGCACGCGAGGATATCTACTATAAAAGGCATATCGCTGTGGATATTCCCTCTGTCTATGGCCGTTATAAAGAGAAAAAATTTGATGCACTGAGCTTGAGTCTTCGTTTGGAGAATCTTGCTAATATATATCTGGAACGACTCCCTGAGACGGTAAACCTGTCGATAATTACTCAGGCAACTTTTTACAATATTGTACGCTGCATTAAATTGTATATGAAGGCACTGGCGATTGATGGTATTACCTCGCGCCGTCTTTCCACTTCCCTGTCTCTTCTGAAAAATTCTCTGAAAGTGCCCAGGTTTTCCTATACTCAATACCTGGATATTGTAAGAGGAATGTCTGAAGGAGTGAAAGATATCATCTACGCTTCTTATACAAATATTCATCAGAACAACCTTTCCATAATTATTCCCCAGATAGATTTGGAAAACCTTCTGACAAAATACCAGAATCTTTATGATGCTGATGATATCAGCGGTACGGTACAAAAACTGTCCGAGATGTTTTTTCGGGAATTAATATCATCTACTTTCGGTTTGCAGCATCTTGATAACTTTATCCTTCGGATTTTGCAGACTCTTGAGAATCAGAAAGATATTCTGGATGAGCGCAAACTGAATCTGCTGATGACATATAACCCTGACAGAACCCTGTCTCTGTTGAAGGGGCTGAATCCATATACGAACGATCTTATTCATCTGGGTAATAAAGGATTTAATCTTGCTACTTTAACCGGAGAAGGAAAGCCTGTTCCACCGGCTTTTGTGATAACTACAGAAATTTTCAGATGCAGAGAGGTTGTTTTGGGATATTCCAGGACCCGGGAAGAATTCATGACGCGTATCAGGAATTCACTCAGTGAGGTTGAAAAGTTAACTGGAAAAACATTCGGTTCCCCAGATGCTCCACTGCTGCTGTCTGTGAGGTCTGGCGGTGCCATATCAATGCCGGGGATGATGGCAACGGTGCACAATATCGGTTTTAATGAAGAGCTCATTGAAGAATGTGTTGCCCGTAATGGCAAAGTTTATTTTGCCTGGGATAACTACAGGCGTTTCCTTCAGTCCTGGGCCATGATTTCCGGCATGGATCGTGAAGATTTTCAGATATTGATGGATGATGCAAAAAAGAGGCATGATGTCAGCCTCAAACGAGAGTTTTCACCGGAGCAGATGAAAGAACTTGCTCTTTCCTATCAACGGTTGATCCGACAAAGGGGAATTGGCATACCTGATGACCCATGGTTACAACTGGTGAATGCGATTGAGCTTGTACTTGATTCCTGGGAAACTCATAAAGCGATGGAATACAGGAGAATAATGGATGTCTCCGACTCCTGGGGGACCGCAGTAATTGTTCAGGCAATGGTTTTCGGAAATCGGAGTGAAAATGCCGGTTCAGGAGTGGTGTTTACTGCCCATCCTTACAGAAAGGTGCAGAGAGTTGCCCTCTGGGGAGATTACGCTTATGGTGACCAGGGAGAAGATATAGTTTCTGGACTGGTGACAAGTTGTGCAATTTCTGTGGAACAGGCTGAACTTGACGGACGCTCCGTAGATGAAACACTGGAAAAGATGTTCCCGGCAATTTACAGGGAGTTATTGGAGGTATCCCGGGAACTGGTTTATGACAAGCGATGGAATCCCCAGGAGATAGAATTTACTTTTGAGGGGCCGGAACCCGAAGATTTATACCTTCTGCAGACTCGTGACATGATAACCATTAAGAAAAAAGAACATTTAAATGTTTTTGTTAAAACCTCCGAAATTAAGGATGCCCATCTCGGAAAAGGAGTAGGTGTTTCAGGATCTGCTCTGTCTGGGCGAGCTGTTTTTACAGAGGAGAATATTAAAAAATTACGGAAATCTGATCCGGATACACCTCTTATTTTGATTCGGCAGGATACTGTACCGGAAGATATAAAAGCTGTCAGTCTGGCGGATGCCCTGCTGACATCAAGAGGGGGACAGACTTCGCATGCATCTGTAGTGGCAGTACGACTCGGAAAGACATGTGTTGTTGGTTGTGGAAGTTTGAAAGTGTATGAGGCTGAACAGTATTGTGAGATTGCAGGGGTAAAAATAAGATTTGGCGACCCCGTGTCAATTGATGGGAGAAACGGGCAATTCCTGAATGGTATGCACCCAATTTTGGAGGAGTATCATATTCTGCCCATCTAAAACTTTGAAAGACCTTTTTACGAGGTTATCATTTTAAAATATTGAGGAAAACTATGTCTGAAAAGAAATATAAAAAAGGATCACAGCTTTTTGCACTTGCACGTAAGAAAGCACATTTACTCAGTATCCCCCAGGAAAGAGGTGTTAAAATGGCTGATTTGATCTGTAGAATTCAAGAAAGGGAAGGTAATACCTCCTGTTTTCAACAACAGGAGGCTTGTTCCCAAAAGGGTTGCTGCTGGCAGGCCTCCTGTGGTGCTGCAATGAGCAACGATTAAAAGGAGCGTGAGTGTCTTACTCCCTAACTTCTGTCACGCAGTTCGGTATCCCTTTGTGGGGCGCTAAGTTCTTTTTTCTGGAACCCCCAGCGCCTTTAATATCATCCCCATCGGGCAAAATTTGGTAAACCCGAACTGGAAAAGATTCAGGCCCACAAATGCTGTAAAAAATAACCAGTATTTACTGTGAAAAAGTGGGCTTGAATCAACACCCAGCAGGAGGGTGAAAAGTATAAAAAAACCGGCAATAGTATGAATCCAATCTGTGATATTCATTGTGTGTTTTCCTCTTTTAGGGGGCAACAGCAGTTTTTTCCTGTTGACTTCAATAATTCATATGATACCAGAAGGTTGTTCGGGAAGAGATATATTGGGATTTTTGTAATCAGTTGTTTGAAAACGGACCACAGACCATTCTCAGACAGTCTCCTAGAAATTTGGACAAAAAAGTACGCGCATCTTCTGGATGAGCTCTAAAACACGTTCATCTATAATTTTGTTGTAGATGAAGTTTGCATCCTTACGATAGTCAATAATCCCTTGACCTCGGAGTATGTTCAAATGCTGTGAGACATTGGCATTTGTGGTTTTTACCTCATCTCTGATCTCGCCGACGGAGAGTTCCCTATCCTGCAGCAGACAAAGAATTTTTAACCGGATAGGGTGTGACATCGATTTGAGGAGTTTAGACATTGTATCTATTTGTTCGTCTTGCATTATATCTCCTTGCAATACATTGAGCACGTGTAATGATGAATACTTCACAATGTAACTTTGACTTTGTGGTGTTGCCTATTCTCTGCTACTTATAAACCGCAGTCGAGCTAAATTAATCTTGCCTTATCTGTAAACCCTAGTGTAGGCTTATTTTTTTATAATTTCATTGTTTTTGTCTTATAGGATTAATTTTTTTCTTAAATAGTGTTTATGCAGGGATAAGCAGTGAATAATGAGTGGTTAATTATCAATTGTTAAAAGCTGATTGCTTGTGGCCGATGGACACATTTTCCAAGCACCCCACAAGGGGTATAAATACCATGATGGTATGCGTAACCACATGATTTTAAAATACTCTCCTCGGTTCGAAGTCGGAGTTTATGCCCTGGCTTCATAAGGGTGTTTATCTCTTACTTGTTTTGACAGGGTCACAGTAGTAAGGTATTAAAGGGTGTAATGGTCGTACTATTGATGGATCCGGAGGACAGAAAATGAAGAAAGATGGTTTGCTTTCTCCTGAAAATTGTTGTTTGCAGATTATAGATATTCAGGAGAGTCTGATGGCCAAAATTCACAGGGCTGAGGAAGTTTCTGCAGCTACTGAACTTATGGTGCATTGTGCAAAAATTCTGGAGATGCCTGCTTTTGCCAATACACAGTATAAAAAAGGACTTGGCCCGTATGTCGCCAGTATTGAGCCTTTGGTTAGAGATCTACCGCAGTTTGACAAGGTTGAATTTAATGCACTGGCAAATGCTGAAACAGCATCGTTTATAGATACATTACCGAAAAAAGTGACCACTATGGTTCTGGTGGGGGTCGAAACGCATATATGTATTTACCAGACGGCTGTGGGACTTTTGACAAAAGGCTACTCTGTCTGGATTGTGTCAGACGGAGTATCTTCCAGGTCTGAATTGAACCATCAGCAGGGGTTGTACCGACTGCAGAAGATGGGGGCGGTTGTCGGATCTGCAGAGATGTTGATTTATGAACTGCTTGGAAAAGCCGGTACGTCTACTTTCAAGGCTATGCTTCCCCATATTATAAAGAGAGCAACTTCAACCTAATGGCCTATAGACTAAAAGCCTATAGCCTGAAATGAGTGTTAGAATTATGAAAGGAAATGAGATTAGAAGCAGATTTTTGCAGTATTTTAAAAAAAAGGGGCATCAGGTTGTTGAAAGCTCTTCTCTGGTACCAAAAGATGACCCTACCCTGTTGTTTACCAATGCAGGAATGGTCCAGTTCAAGATGGTATTTATGGGAGAAGATAAACGTGACTATGTTAAGGCTGTAACGAGCCAGCGTTGTGTTCGGGCTGGTGGAAAACACAATGATCTTGAAAATGTTGGTTATACTGCCCGGCATCACACTTTCTTTGAAATGCTGGGTAATTTTTCGTTCGGTGACTACTTCAAAAAAGAGGCAATTCACGTTGCCTGGGAGTTTCTGACAGTAGAGCTGGGATTGCCGCAGGAAAAACTCTGGGTTTCCATTTTTGAAGATGATGATGAGGCACAGGAACTCTGGGAACAGGTTGAAGATCTGCCCGAAGGCAGAATAGTGAGGCTGGGGGAAGAAGAAAATTTTTGGGCCATGGGGGATACCGGCCCATGTGGTCCCTGCTCAGAGATCCATATTGACCAAGGGGTTGAGGCTGGATGTGGACGTCCTGACTGTGCACTGGGGTGTGAATGTGATCGATTTCTTGAACTCTGGAACCTGGTTTTCATGCAGTTTAATCGCTCCAAGGATGGAACCATGACTCCATTGCCAAAGCCGAGTATCGATACCGGCATGGGGCTCGAAAGAGTAGCCGCAGTTCTTCAGGGCAAGTTTAATAATTATGACTCGGATCTGTTTACGCCAATTATTGCAAAACTTGAAAATTTGTCCGGCAAAAACTATGGCGAGGGCAGACAGGATGATACCGCTATGCGGGTTATCGCAGACCATGCCAGGGCTACTGCCTTTCTTGTTGCCGATGGTGTACTGCCTTCTAACGAGGGGCGTGGCTATGTTCTTCGCAGAATAATGCGCAGAGCAGTGCGCTACGGCAAACACCTTGGTCTGGATAAACCTTTTCTGGAGGAGATCTGCCGTGAAGTTGCTGTACATATGGACGGCGCTTATCCTCATTTGACAGATGCTGCAGCGTTGATAGATAAGGTTGTGAAGAGTGAGGAGGACAGGTTCAGAGAGACACTGGAAAATGGATTGGCCTTGCTTGATGGAGAGATAAACCGGCTTAAAGAAGAAGACCTTCGGCTTATTTCGGGAAGTTTTATTTTTAAGCTGTATGATACTTTCGGTTTTCCCTTCGATATTGTCAGAGATATAGCTCTGGAAAGAAATCTTGAGTTTGATGAACGTGGATTTTTGCAGGAGATGGAGGAGCAGAGGGAAAAATCAAGGTCATCTCGAAAGGATGAGAATGTCGCTTTAAGGGATGCTGGAGTGAAGATCCTGGCTGCTGAAGGGCTGAAAACACAATTTAGAGGTTATACCGACTTATCTGTCAAAACAAAGACCGGGGGGTTGCTTGACAGCAGTGGAGTGAAAGTTACTCAGCTCGGACCCGGGGAGGCCGGCCGGGTTTTTGTTTATGAGACGCCTTGCTATGCGGAAGCAGGAGGTCAGATGGGAGACAAAGGCGAGATATCCTGGCAGGATGGTAAAGCACTGATTGAATCAACTCACTCAGTCGGGGATGGTATAACCCTGCATACCGTGAAAATTGAGGACGGATTTCTTGCAGATGATACAGAAGTTGTACTCACTGTAGATAGCAGAAAACGTAAGGCAACAGCCGTTCATCACTCCGCTACACATCTTCTGCAGAGTGCTTTAAAAACTGTTCTGGGCGATCATGTGAAGCAGGCAGGTTCATTAGTGGGGCCGGAAAGATTACGATTTGATTTCACCCATTTTTCTCAGGTGAATGAAAAAGAAATTAAAGAGATAGAGCTGCTGGTGAATGAAAAGATCAGGGAAAACTTCCAGGTGTCCACCAGAGTAGTTGATAAAGATGAGGCTATAAAAAACGGAGCTACCGCACTTTTTGGTGAAAAATATGAGGATTCAGTGCGGGTTGTTTCAATGTCAGATTTCAGTATGGAATTATGCGGCGGAACCCATGTGGTCTCATTGGGTGAGATAGGAGTTTTTAAAATCCTTTCGGAAAGTGGAATTGCAGCAGGTGTGAGAAGAATAGAAGCTCTGGCGGGCGGTCCAGCTTTTGAAGATATCCAGGCGGCTTATTTGAGAGAGAAGCAGGTTGCATCAATTTTAAATGTGGCCGGTGGAGAGATTTCCACAAAGCTGCAGTCTCTTTTAAAGATGCAGAAAACACTTGAAAAGCAGGTAGCAGATCTTTCGACGCGTCTTGCCGGTTCAGATTTGGTGACAATGATTAATAATGCTGTTACAGTTGACGGGATTACAGTGATAGCAGCTAAAATCCCCCTGGATAGCCCGAAAACACTGAGAGAAGTTGGAGATAAGGTCAGGAGTAGCATGGGATCGGGGGTGGCTGTTTTAGGAGGAAGTATCAAGGGTAAAGTTGCCCTTCTTACAATAGTCAGCAGCGACTTGACGGAAAGGGTTAAGGCTGGTGATCTGATCAGCAGGGTGGCAAAAATTGTTGGCGGGAAAGGTGGTGGCAGACCAGATATGGCCCAGGCGGGTGGTCCCATGGTAGATAAACTGGACGAGGCTGTACGGTTCGTACCACAGGCAGTATCAGAGATTATTGCAGGAAAATAACTAACACCCCACAAGGGGATATAAGTACCTTGTGGGTATATGTAACTGCATAATTTCAAATATATTCCTCGTTTTCTTGTTTTTTCTTACAGAAGATAAGGAGTAAGGTACTAACCGCAGCTATAAAGTGCGAGAAACTGAGCATCCCTGTTAATCGGCACAGTATGAATGCAGAGAGTTACCCTCTGTTACGAAAATGGGCATAAATTGGTTGACATGGAAACATATTTGCGGTAAGAATTTTTTGCTGTTATGAATGGTGGTTCATTTTTGTTGTACTGATTTTTATGACGGTTACCATTCATTTTATAAATGGGCGTCTATTTTTTTATTATCTAGATTAATCAGGAGCTACTGACATGATTACGATGGATATCACTTTAGTGATTCAGATTGTTAACATGGTTGTTCTCATGTTTCTTCTTAACGCGGTGTTGTATAAGCCCGTAAAAAAGATTCTTAAAGAGCGATCTGAAAAATTGAACGGAATGCAAGAGGATATAACTGGTTTCGAGAAAAAGTCAGCAGTTAGGCAAAAGGAAGTTGACGCCAAAATGGCTAAGGCTTCAGGAAAGGCCAAGGCTGCTCTGGACAATGCCCGGGCTGGTGCCCAGGCGGCAGGGGATGAAAAACTTGCAGCAATCAAGGCTGAGGCTGATACCGGCAAGGGAGAAAAAATTGCTGAAATCAGATCACAGGTCGAGGATGCAAGGAAGGAATTGCAGGCGGGACTTGATGGATTTGCAACAGATATGGCGACCAAAATTCTGGGAAGGAGTCTTTAAGATGAGAGGAGTGAAACAGTATGTCGGGTTTTTCAGCCTGGCTTCGTTGGCACTTTGGTTTGCCCTGTCTTTTGGAACAGCTTTTGCCTCAGGACAGGCCAGTCATGCGGTTACCGATACCGATACTCATACTGTATCTGCTCCTGCAGATGCTCATGGAGGTTCGGCGGAGGGAAGTCTTTCCGTTGAAAAACTCAAAGATCTGGGATGGAGGATCGTTAACTTTATTGCTCTTATGATAATTCTGGTAAAATTTGGGGCTAAACCTATTGGTTCCGGTCTTGCCGCCAGGCGTAAGCAGGTCAAGGATGATATTGAGGATTTGCAGCAGAAACGCGTTGAGACAGAGCAGTCATATGATGCATTTCAAGAAAAACTCGCCAATGTTGAGTTGGAGATCGACAGCATAGTCGAAAAGGCAATTGCTCAGGCGGAGATTGAGAAGACAAAAATCATTGAGAAAGCTGAACAGGCAGCAGACGATATCAGGCGTACTGCGGAAATGGCGATTCAAAATGAGATTACTGAAGCGCGGCAACTATTGAAAAATGAAGTTGCCGAGCAAGCCGCAGTAATGGCTGAGGAATTGATTATAAAAAATCTTACTGATGATGATCAGGTCAAGATTATAGATGATTATTTAGCTAAAGTGGGGGCGGTACATTGAAACAGACAATCCTCGCACGACGATATGCCAAAGCTATTTTTACAGTAGGTCAGGAGCAGGGGAAATATGAGGAGTATAACGATGCACTTACAGCTGTTGCAGGGCTTTATTCCTCTATGCCTGAGTTGGTAGATGCCCTCACTAATCCTCTTTACCCTGTTGATGTCCGGGAAAAGGTTATGGCTGGGATGATCGACTCAATGGAAGTCGATTCGGTAATGGGTAATTTCCTGAGCCTCTTAGTTCAGAAAAAACGTGTTGAAATTCTGCCTGAAATCGCAGAGGCATATGAAACCATGGTTGATGAAGAAAAAAATATCAGCCATGGCACTGTTATTTCAGCGGTCGAGCTGAGCGAAGGACTGAGGCAGAATGTCCAGGTAACATTAGAAAAGTTAACAGGCAAAAAGGTTGAACTGACTACAAGCGTAGACCCATCGATTATTGGCGGTATTATTGCCAAGGTTGGTGATCTGGTATTGGATGGCAGCATTAAAACCCAGCTTGCAGGTTTAAAAGATTCCATTAAGGGGAGAGAATAGATGCAGATCAAGGCCGAAGAAATAAGTCAGATCATTAAAGACCAGATCGGGGAGTACGAAACCAGTATCGACCTCAACGAGACCGGCACAGTCATCTCCGTTGGTGACGGTATCGCCCGGGTATATGGTGTAAAGAATTGTATGGCTATGGAACTCCTGGAGTTTCCGGGTGGGATTATGGGCCTTGCTCTGAATCTGGAAGCTGATAATGTTGGCTGTGCAGTACTTGGGCATGTCTCCGGAATTAAGGAAGGTGATATTGTCAAGCGTACCGGAAAAATTGCAGAAGTTCCCGTTGGTCCAGCAATGGAGGGACGCGTCGTTGATGGTCTGGGAAATCCTATTGATGGTCAGGGCCCTATCAATTCAGAACTTTCTTCAAAAATTGAAGTGGTTGCCCCTGGTGTTATTGCCAGAAAAGGAGTTCACCAGCCATGTTACACCGGTGCAAAAGCCGTTGATGCCATGACCCCCGTGGGAAGGGGACAGCGTGAGCTTATTATCGGTGATCGCCAGATAGGAAAAACTGCTCTTTGCGTCGATGCAATTATTGCCCAGAAAAACAGTGATATTCACTGTATCTACGTGGCGGTAGGGCAGAAGAAATCCACTGTTGCTCTGGTTGTGGAAGCACTCAGAAAGCATGGTGCCATGGAGTATACCACCGTGGTTTCCGCCTGTGCTTCTGATCCGGCACCGATGCAGTATATTGCTCCCTTTGCCGGGTGCTCCATGGGTGAATATTTTCGGGATAATGGCCAGCATGCATTGATAGTTTACGATGATCTTTCAAAACAGGCTGTTGCTTATCGCGAGCTTTCCCTACTGCTCAGACGTCCGCCAGGCCGGGAAGCATACCCCGGAGATATTTTTTTCAACCACTCTCGACTGCTTGAACGATCTGCCAAGGTAAATGATGAACTGGGTGCAGGTTCTTTAACTGCACTGCCTATTATTGAAACTCAGGCTGGAGATGTTTCTGCCTTTATCCCGACAAACGTAATTTCTATTACTGATGGTCAGGTGTATCTTGAGCCCAATCTGTTCTTTTCAGGTGTTCGTCCAGCAGTCAATGTTGGCCTTTCAGTTTCCCGGGTCGGTGGTGCTGCACAGGTAAAAGCAATGAAGCAGGTTGCCGGTACTCTTCGTCTGGATCTTGCCCAATATCGTGAACTGGCAGCCTTTGCCGCTTTCGGCTCAGACCTTGATGTTGCTACCCAGGCAAAACTTACCAGGGGGGAGAGGCTTGTAGAGATTCTCAAACAGCCTCAGTTCCAGCCTCTGCCAATGGAGAAGCAGGTGACAATTCTCTATGCCGGTGCGAACGGGCATCTTGATTCGCTTCCCGTCGATAGTCTGGTGGATTATGAGCGTGAACTGTATAGCTACATCGAGTCAAATGAGCCGACGGTTTTTACGGATCTTTTTGCTGAAGAGCAGTTTACAGATGGAATCAAGGAGAAACTTGATAAGGTACTGGCAGGCTTTGGTGATACTTTCAAGGCAAGTAAAGGCCTGAACTAACCCCACAAGGGGGTAAGTACTTTGAAGGTATCTCTACGTTCGCTATCTGGTGGTATATGTAACCACATAATTTCAACATACATTCTTCTGGTTCTTGTTTTTTATTACAGGGTTTCAGGAGTAAGGTACTAATCCAAGATAGGTCGAAATATGCCAAGTTTAAAAGATGTCAAAACAAAGATCAGCGGTGTGCAGAAGACATCACAGATCACCAAGGCGATGAACATGGTTGCCGCAGCTAAACTGCGTGGTGCCCAGGAAAAAATGGAGGCCTTCCGTCCATACATTTCGAAGTTCAATAACGCCATGTCAAATCTGTCAGGTGGTGCTGTTAGCAATGCGTTTCCGCTGATGGAAAAGCGTGATGTGAAAACGGTTGAGCTTGTGGTGGTCACTTCTGATCGTGGACTGTGTGGTTCCTATAACGCGAACATCGTCAAGCGTACTATGAAAATGATTGATCAGTATGAGGCTGAAGGAAAAAGCGTCAGTCTTGTATGTGTAGGGAAAAAAGGATTTCAACTGCTCAAAAAAACTGGAAAGATAAGAAAAAGTTACACTGCGGTTATGTCCAGCTTTCAAATGTTTAATGCAAGAGAGATAGCAACTGATGCGGTGGAACAGTTTCTCAAGGGCAGCATTGATAAGGTTGAAATTGTTTTTGGTGAATTTAAATCCGTTGCAGTTCAAAACCCGGTCAGTGTTCCTTTTCTGCCGGTTCAGCCAGTAGAAGATCAGGGAGAGACGGAAAAAAAGATCTCAGGTGATTATATCTATGAACCTTCTTCAGAAGAGATCATGGAACTGCTCCAGCCGTTTTATCTCAACGTCATCATTTATCATGCGATGTTAGAGGTTGGTGCAGGTGAGCACGCTGCCAGAATGACGGCAATGGATAATGCTACCAGCGCCTGTAAGGATATTGTCAGCAATTTGACTATCATTTACAATAAGGCTCGTCAGGCTGCAGTAACTAATGAGTTGATGGATATTGTCGGTGGAGCAGAAGCTCTGAAATAATAAATTTAGTATTAATGACTTGATAAAGTTCTTAAAATATACAATTTGGATGGCTAAGTAAAAAACTTCAGATGCGAGGCGCATAATTTTTGCGACGCCATGATTAAAGACTTTTGAGGAGGGTAAGAGCCCAATGAGTGAACAAAGGATAGGGAAAATCATACAAGTTATTGGACCCGTCGTTGATGTGGAGTTTGAGCCTGGTAATTTGCCGGAGATCTTGAATGCATGCACAATCACCAA
The DNA here is from genome assembly GCA_029934775.1 of Desulfocapsaceae bacterium. Lineage (GTDB taxonomy): Bacteria > Desulfobacterota > Desulfobulbia > Desulfobulbales > Desulfocapsaceae > Desulfomarina. The sequence continues at coordinate 135 of JAOZLO010000022.1, read as the reverse complement.
TCCAAGTATCGATGATACTCCGGACAATCTCGTTATCGAGATTGCCCAGCATCTGGGTGATAATGTTTGCCGTTGCATTGCAATGGACCAGACTGATGGCCTTACCCGTGGAATGGTGGTGAAGGATCGAGGGGA
>JAOZLO010000258.1 GCA_029934775.1 Desulfocapsaceae bacterium | reverse complement strand
ATTTCTTTTTTATGCCATATTTCTTCATTTTATACTGAAGCAGACTTTTTGTAATGCCAAGTTTTTCCGCTGCTCGCGCCTGGATATTACCAGTGTCGATAAGTGCTTCTATCAGCATTTTTTCTTCTATGGTGTACAACACATCAGTCAGGCTGGTATTTTCCGGGATCAACTGCTTGAAATCCACATCCTTCCCCCATTGAGATCCTTCAGTAGTGGCAAGAGTATCAGGCTGGATATCATCAACTTCAATTACATTATCGCTGCATAGTATAGCAGCACGTTCTATTGTATTCTCTAATTCGCGAACATTTCCTTCCCAGGGTAATCTCATCAAAAGACCAAATGCATCTTGAGAAATTGTCAATTCTGATTTCTCAAGAACATCTCTAAATTTTTCAACAAAATAGTCTGACAGAAGTTTTATATCATCCATGCGTTCCCTCAGAGCTGGAAGGGACAAAGGAATGACATTCAATCTGTAAAAAAGATCTTCCCTGAATCTTCCTGCTGCAACTTCTTCTCTTAAGTCACAGTTGGATGCACTGAGTATCCTCACATCAACATCAAGAGTTTTTCTTCCGCCTACACGCTCAAATTTATTCTCCTGCAAAACCCGAAGTAATTTAGATTGAAGAGGCAGCGCTATTCCCCCCACTTCGTCTAAAAATAGTGTCCCTCCATGGGCCAATTCAAGTCGTCCTTTTCGCATGGTAACAGCTTCGCTGAAAGCATCTTTTTCGTATCCGAACAACTCTCTTTCAAGAAGCCCTTCCGAAAGCGTAGCGCAACTCACAGCAATAAAAGGTTGCGATTCTCTCCTGCTGTTCCGGTGTATAACCTTTGCTGCAAGTTCTTTTCCAGTTCCACTTTCCCCGGTGATGAGTACCGAAGCATGAGTAGGGGAAACTTTCTCAATAAGCTGATAAACATCCAGCATTTTAGAATTTTTCCCCACCATTCCGCTGAACCCGTCTTTCCCCCTGAGTTCATCACGTAAACGGCTGTTTTCACGAATAAGGGCGTAGTGACTGCCTGCTTTACGTATATTGACAATGAGTTCATCATTGGAAAATGGTTTTGCCAGATAACTGAATGCACCTGCCTGCATTGCCTCTACCGCTTTGTCTACTTCCGCATATGCAGTGATCATTATTATCGGAAGATTTTTTTTATCTTCCTTGATTTTAAGCATAAATTGTAAACCATTCATGACCGGCATCTGCATATCTGTGATTACAATATCCAGATCAACATTGTGGACTGTTTTCAATCCTTCCTCTGCACTGGATGCAGTGAAAATCTCAAAACCTTCATCTTTTAGTAACTCTGACAAAACAACAAGATAATTAGGCTCATCGTCTACAATAAGAATGGAATGTACGTCCATAGTAATACCCATCGTGGTTATATTTTTAGTACCTTAGTCCTGAAACCCTGTTATAAAAAACAGGTGAGCATCGTAGACTCCGAGAAAAACTTTAACCACAGAGGACACAGAGAGCACAGAGACAGGAAAATACAGACTAACGGCTGTTATCCTAAAAACCTTCATACTGCCCGCAGGGCAGTATGTTTTTTCTCTGTGTCCTCTGTGCTCTCTGTGGTGAAACTATGGTATTTGAGTTGCGGGCAAAGCCCGCCTTAACATTTAGTGCCTTACTCCCTAACTTCTGCCATAAAAAGCAAGAAACAGAGGAGGAGATTTTGCGTTTACAGATACCACCAAGATATTTATATCCCTTTGCAGGGCGTTAGATTTTTTACGGGATTATCACAATTGCATGAGGCGCGATTTTTCATAGCTTCCAGTAAAGAGAAGGGAACCGTAACATTCTTACCTCCGGCCAGCGTAGTTCCGGGCCTGATGTCACCATGGTAATCACTGCCGCCGGTCAGTACCAGATCATACTTTACTGCAGTTCGTATCAAACTGGTTCTTGTCTTTTTTGTGTGTGTCGGATAATAGGCCTCAATTCCATCCATGCCAAGAGATACCAGCTGTTCAATTGCAGAGGTTATGTTAATGCCTGCGTTTCGTATTTGTAAAGGATGGGCAAGCACTCCTATTCCTCCAGCCTGTCGTATTATATTAAAAACCTCCTCGGCAGTATACAAAAAACGAGGAACATAGGCCTGTGCTCCTTTTTTTAGAAACCGTGTAAATGCTTCTTCAATAGTTTTAACAATCCCTTTTTTCATGAGAATTTTCGCAATATGAGGCCGACCAGTCTGTCCGATTTGAGAAATAACGCTGAGTTCTTCATTTGAAATATCTATCCCTGCTTTATTTAACAGAAAGAGAATATGTTTATTTCTCTCATTTCTTGCATCCTGCAGTTTATTAAGTGATTTTTTGAAATCAGGATCATCCTGGTCAAAGAGATAGCCTAAAATATGAACAGTTATACCTGAAAATTCTGCTCCCATTTCTATACCGGAAATTACCTCGAAATCACCTTCCCCGCATGAATCAATGGCCTCTTTAACGCCGCCGGCGGTATCATGATCTGTGAGAGAAATCGCCTGTAATCCCTTTTTCTTTGCCAGGCTGACAAGTTCTTCCGGATTCATCGTTCCATCCGAGTAAGTTGAATGTATGTGTAAGTCAATAGACATATTTTCCTTTACTTTTCTTTATTTTATCCGATAAAGTGTTCATGTGCTACTATCTGTGCCGAGCAAATTGAAACTTCCAGCACCCCATAAGAGGGTATACGTATCATGGTGGTATAGGTAACCATAAAATTTCAAGGTACATTCCTCTGTCACCTCTATTGTGACTGAGTTTCAGCAACAAGGCACTAAACTTTCGGAGAAATTCATGCACCTGCTCCCACTCGTTATCTGCGCAGTAATGCTGTTAAATGGCTGTACTGGCAGGATTCCTGAATCCACCGGTTATCCCTACTCCCAACAACAAAAAATGCAAGCTTCACGCCACTGGGAAGTACTTGCAAAAGATTTGGCTGACAGAATAAACAATGAACTGATTATAACTGACAACATAGAAACCACTGTTTTTGTGAAACAGACCTGCGGCACTGAATCAAAACCATGTGAGCCACATCAGACCAGCAGTTTCAATGAGGCATTCCGAGATCTGCTCATCACCAACCTGGTAGATTATGGTATCCCAACGCGCAATGAATTAAAAGAGGACAGCATTGAAGTTCAATATAAAGTTCAGATTGTACACCATAATACAGGGAGAGTTCGTACCCTCAGACCGGGAATACTCACAGCAATTTCAGCTGCAATAGTTGTGTTACGCAATGCCCCGGCAGAAGTGCTGATTTTGACAGCCGGCGTAATGGCAGATTTAGCAAACGCACACCTTACTTTAAATGGACATTACGAAATAATAATAACCACATCGATGATCAGTAATAATGAATATTTGTTCAGGGCATCAGATATTTATTATATTAACGACCAGGATTTTTTCCATTACCAGGACACAACGAGACAGACAAAAACAATACAGCTCTCCACAGCAACCCAAAAATCCGACTCCCCTTTTACCCTTTCAAACGAGAAGGTAAATCAAAAATTCCTATCCGATAATATTACAGATATTTCCAGTAAAAAGACAGATATTTAAGGGATTTCATTACAATGCTAATTATATCAAATCCGGTTATTTTTAAAAAAATGTCCTTAAGCCGACAGGTTAAATCTTTTTTTCTTTTGACGATAGTACTCTCTTTTTTAACGGGTTGTTCATCTTTCAACTGTACCAGACTTGAAAATTTACTTGGCAGTGATACAAATCTGATCTCATTTTCATCTACTATTGCAGAAACCCTGATCCAACAAGCCATGCCACCCCTTATCCCGCGACACCCGGATATGCCAATTCTTGTCACCACTCTGGTTGATAACAACAACCTCTCTAGAACTTCACGTTTCGGCAGAATCTTACAAGAACATATATCTTCAAGGTTTGTTCAGCTTGGATTTACAGTAAAAGAAATTAAGCTGACAAACACAATTCAGATTAACCAGGGATCTGGAGAGACCGTTCTCTCAAGAGACTTATCTCTACTCAAAGGTGCCCAGCAGGCTCAGGCAATTTTTGCAGGCACTATTTCGCATACAGACAACATCATGTATATTTCAACTCGACTCATCGATCCAGTGAACAGTACTATAATTGCAACGGATGATTATCGACTCTGCATGGATGAAAATATACTTGCTATGTTCGGACTCCAACGGCAGGACGGTGTAGACGATTCTGTAGAAGAACCGTCCAGACCATTTCTCAATTCGATTTTTTAGCGATGCTCTTGAAAAATAAATCAGTTCTTATTCCGGGAGCATCTCGCCCTGTTGGCAGAGCCATAGCGCGTAAATTCGGCGCAGAAGGAGCACTTCTCATCCTTCCCCACTACGATTGGCCCGAGTCGACTAAAGAAATGGTGGAAGAATTCAAGGTTGCAGGATTTTCCTTTTTCACATTCCCGGCTGATCTTCGCAAAGAAGATGCAGTCAAAGCATTAGTTGCTGAGATTCAAAATCATACGAATCACCTCAACTTCCTTATTAACAATATTGAAAGAGGTGGTATGCCTGTTGTCCACGGTAGTTATGATCTGGACCATAACAAAGATCAATGGGACCTCGAAATTACAACAACACTCAAAGCTAAATGGTTGCTTTATCGTCACTGTTTGCCTATTATGAAAAACAATCCGAGTGGTGGGTCAATCGTGAATATTTCATCAGTTTCAGCGTTAACCGGTAGAAGCGGCCCCGGGGCATTCTTTTTTAATGATGGATTCAGCGCAGCTAACAGAGCTATCCAGTCTTTTACAGAATCATGGGCAAGAGAAGCAGCACCTGATATCAGGGTAAACGAATTGATGCTTGGTCTGATAGAGTCAAGACACGGACCTGGTACACGAGGCTGGAAATCATTAACAGAGCAGGAAAAAAACAAAATCCACAATCATATCCTTCTAAAACGCACAGGACATCC
>JAOZLO010000257.1 GCA_029934775.1 Desulfocapsaceae bacterium | reverse complement strand
AAAGCAATTAATTGTCAAAACGGAGAAAATAACTCATTTATCCAGAATATAATTTATGCAACTTTCTAACCGGACACGGTTGATAATAATTGGCAAAAACCATACACTAACCGCCAGACTTTATCTTAACTTAATATTTTCTTAGGAAAAGTGATTTTTTAACTTGCTTTTTGTTGTGCATATGCTCATGTAAGACTGTTTTTTTTACTGACATGTATCGGAAAAATTATTACACGCAGAGATTCTCTCTATTTTATGAAAACTGAACTATCACCTGGAAATAAAACTCAAGAAAACCGGACTGGCGTTATCATCGGTGGAAGCGGGCTTATAGGCGGCACCATAAGTGTGTATTTCAGAAAATACACGCCCGATACAATACTGTTACTTGCTCCTAACTCAAAGAAGTTAAGCATCCGCAACACAGTGGATATAAAAAACTATATCAGACGCGTCAAGCCTGATTTTGTCATCAATGCTGCCATGTCTGCACTGGACAGCGGAGCACAGCTAACCTTTGAAACCAACTATCTGGGTTCAATCAACCTTGCCAGAATCTGTTGTGCCCTGCAAATCCCCTACATTCATCTCAGTTCGGCGGCAATTCTGCCGGAAGGTGAAAATCTAATTGAAGATGATTGCCTGCCGCTCTACCCTTTTCTTGCCAACTACCAGAAATCAAAACTCATGACGGAAAAAACCCTCAGAGTTATGAAGGAAAAACATGGCCTGGACTATACCATTATCAGGCTTGGAATTGCATATGGAAAACATGACCACAAAATCCAGGGATTTCACCGACTCCTTTACACCATTGCCAACAAAGCAATGCTCTTTGTGGTAACTAAAAAAGGTATCTACCACTCTTATACAAATGCCAGAAAACTCCCTTTTTTCATCCATCACATTCTTGATCGCCGCGAAGAATTTTCAGACAACACCTATCACTTTGTAGATAAGGATCCGGTAGAACTTGCCCTCCTGATTTGTACGATCCGATCGTACCTGGAAGTAAAACGCCCCTATAATTTCTATCCACCTCACAAGTTCGTTCAAATAGGAAAATTTTGCCTGGAACAAATGGCAAGCATCCTCAACTGGATGGGTGTCGAAGTCAGCCTGCCTCCTGAACTTATGTTTTTAGACAATTTTTATAAAACTCAGACTTTATCCAGTAAAAAACTCCGTGACTCCAGTTTTAAAGACCTTTTTCCTGACGAAACTATTTTGTCAATGCTGCCTGAACTGATTTACTATTACCTGATCAGATGGGGAAACCTAAACTTGATTTCGACATTTAATGAGGAGTATTTCACCTACAATGAACAGGAAATAGATTTTTTATCCTTCCCACAAAATCTTCTGAATTCTATACACAGTGATTCTATCACCCCTTTTTATGATGTTCTGAAGGAAGAACCACCTGACCTTCCTGGCCATGACCGGAACTGAAACCTCTCTATAAAGGCCATCTAAACTACCGGAAACATGCACTTTGAATAAAGAGCACATTAACTTGTTTCTTTTGTTAAAAAAAGTGGGCAGGCATTAACTATAGTTGAATCTGCTGTGCAGGATATCGACCTCATCTTTAGATTTATATCCAGTCTTCATACTTTGAAGTGAACCCGCAATAGCAAACACCGACATATAGACATGTGTCAGATAAAAGGCGACAATAGCTGCGCCAAGGATATTATGAATAATTGTATAGAGGCGAATAGTATCCAGATCAGCTCCAAAGCCCCAGATGATATAACCTGTATAGGCCATAACACCTCCACCGAGGGTGACAAACCAGTAATATACTTTCTGCCCTCCGTTAAATTTCCCCGCCGGGACAGCCTTTTTCTCCCTGGTTAAATAACCACCAAGCATAAACATCCAACTGATATCATAGAACCGTGGAAGCATATCCTTGAACCACATAATAAACATGCAGCAACACGGAACAACAAAAACCATTGCGGAAACAAGATGAACAGATCGGGCCGTTCGAATAAAAACGCCCCCTCCGAGAAAGGAACCCAGCACCATCAGCAACCCTGAAATTACGAGCAGAGTGAATGAGATAGCTGCTATAAGATGAACTATTCTGTTTAAAACGGTAAAAAAATAAATCTGCTCCCCTTCATGATCAAAATACTGCGCTCCGATAATCAGGTAATGCAGCACATAAACTCCCGGTACAACGCTGATAACTGCCAGGAAAATCTTCCAGAACCACTGGCCCTGCAACAGAGTGAAAAGCTGCCCATACCCCTGCCAGTTACCGGTGATATAGTCTATAATGGAGCGATAATAATCAGCCGATGACCCCATCAAAAAACCGGGCAGAGCTTGGGGTTCCAGAGTAGACGCTCCGACACCAGATGCTGTCACAAGAATAATTGTGAGCAGAAACACAGATAAAACACTTTTCTGCATAATTTGCTCCTGTAGAATAAATACAGTATCCAGCCTCTTATAAAGAGAAGGCTGGATAAGAATAGCAGTCACCAGATAACCTACTTCCTTTTGTAGGCTTTGCTCCAGCCCCAGGCATTCACACCTGAGCCGCGCTGAAAAACACGCTCACGGTATACGTCCGCCACAACATCGGCATCACCTGCAAGTAGTGCTTTGGTTGCACACATGCCAGCACAGAGCGGCGGTTTACCTTCGGCAATCCGGTTCTGACCATAGAGCTTCTTTTCCTCTTTACTGAAAGTCTCTTCAGGCCCACCTGCACAAAAGGTACATTTATCCATGGCCCCCCTGGCACCAAACACATTTCCATTAGGAAACTGTGGCGCGCCGAAAGGACAGGCCATAAAACAATAACCGCAACCGATACAGGTCTTCTTGCTGACCAGGACAATGCCGTCTTCACGCTGATAAATTGCATCGACCGGACAGACAGCAATACACGGCGCATCAGAACAGTGCATACAGGAAACAGAGATAGATTTTTCCCCCGGTTCGCCCTCTTTCAAGGTTATAACCCGACGCCGGTTAATGCCAACAGGAACATGATGTCCTTCTTTACAGGCGACGACGCAACCGCCGCAATCGATACAGCGCTCAACGTCACATAAGAATTTCATTCTTGCCATTTTTTATTCCTCCTCATCCACGCGCTGATTAAGCACGGGTGACTTTACACAAACCATCTTTAGTAGCCTGCATCTGGGTGACTATATCATATCCATAGTTGGTGACGGTATTGGCCGGATCACCGAGTGCATACGGCGCATATCCGTCAGGATAATCCTTTTCATAGGACTCGCCCATCAGGGTACCGGCAAAATGGAATGGCAAGAAAATAGTCTTCTCATCGACACGCTTGGTGATTTTGGCTTTGACTTTTATTTTAGCACCTTCTGGTGACTCTATAATCACCATGTCACCTTTACGGATCCCCAGATTATTTGCCATGCGCGGATTAATTTCGACGTACATTTCCGGCTGAAGTTCCGAAAGATATTTGGAACTTCTTGTCTCAGCACCACCACCCATATGCTCGACAACGCGTCCGGTAGTAATCACATACGGATAATTTTTAGCCAGATCAGGACTCTGTTCACTCTTATACCTTGTATGAACCCGGTAATGATTGGGTTTATCCTCATAAGTCGGGTATTGAGGAATCAAATCAGGTCGCGGTGTATGCAGTGGTTCACGATGAATCGGTACCTGGTCGGGGAAGTTCCAAACCACACATCGCGCTCTGGCATTACCAAAGGGTGCCATTCCCCTCGCAATCGCCTCTTTAAGGGTTTTCTGAGTGAGGTCAGTTTTCCAGTTTGTACCAGGTACAACATCCTTAAATTCAGGATATCCACCTTTCACCTCACTTCCCGGATTATAAATCCCTTCTGCAGCCAGCTGGTTCTCAGTCCTGCCACTGGCATCATAGGTTTTTTCCAACCCAAAACGATTTCGAAACGGTAATCCACCATCAGCCACCGGTTTAGATACATCGTAGAGAATAGGTGTGCCTGGATGTTCTGTTGTCCAGCACGGCCAGGGCATGCCAAAATATTCACCGTCACATGGGCCACCTTTTGCCTGCAGATCATCTATATCAAAGGTATGCCAGTTATCCATATGCTTTTTGATACGGTCAGGAGTCTGACCGTTGTAGCCGATGGTCAGAGAACCTGAACCAAGCTCAAGGGTAATATCTTCCGGAACCTGCTTGATTTTTTTATAGAACTTGTCACCAAAACCAAGTTTTTTCACCAACAGTTCCATAATCTGATAGTCATCTTTACTATCATAGACCGGATCTACCACCTTATAACGCCACTGAATCTGACGTGATGTGGACGTAACAGAACCTGCAGTTTCATACTGACTGGAACAGGGCAGAATATAAACATTGTCAGTTTTAGTAACTGCTGAGGCAATAGTCGGAAACGGATCAACTATTACAAGTAATTCAAGCTTGTTTAAGGCCCTGACAACCCTGTTATACTGAGAGTTTGAATTCGAACCGCAACCCCATTGAATCATCGCCTTAATTGCTGATGGTGAATCAATTTCCACCTCACCCAATACACCTTCATACCATCGGGCCAGAGTGAAACCTTTCTTGTTCATCCACTCTTTAGCAGGGAAACGATCAACCATCCAGTCATAGTCTACATCCCATACCCGACACCAGTGTTTCCAGGCACCATCTGAAAGACCGTAATAAGCAGGGAGGCTATGGGACAAAATACACATATCAGTTGCACCTTGAACGTTGTCATGCCCCCTGAAAATATTGGTTCCACCACCACTTTTACCCATGTTGCCAAGAACCAGTTGCAGAATGCAGAAAGCTCTCGTCATAGAGGATCCGATTGAATGCTGCGTTCCACCCATGCACCATATCACAGTGGAAGGTCTATTATTGGCCATAATATGCGCAATTCTGGTGACTTCTGCAGCAGGAATACCGGTAACATCTTCTACCGCTTCCGGAGTATAATGAGAGGCAACCTTAACCATCTCCTCATA
>JAOZLO010000256.1 GCA_029934775.1 Desulfocapsaceae bacterium | reverse complement strand
TTCACATTGGCTTGATTAGCCAGGCTCTCTTTTTTACCACGTAAAATCCACATAAAAAAACTGCGCTGTACAAATCCCATCAAAAAATCGAGCAAGATTCCAGCCCTCACGTTGGGATTAAGTATACCCTCTTCCTGCCCCTGATGAAGCACATCAATCATAAGTGACATCATCCTGGGCTGAGCGAATGTTTCATCGACCATCCAGGTTTTCATCGGCAGGGTCATAAAGACAATTCTGCCAAGCCCCTCGTGACGTTCGTAATAGTCAAGCTGGAGCCAGAAAACTTTTCGGAGTTTTTCTTTCAGATTCTCTATCCCATGGAGATGATCTATAATACGATCCGTTAATTTGCCCATCCAGATATCGACGAAAGCAAAAACAAGACGTTCTTTGCTGCCGTAATGTTTATAAATTGTTGTAAAGCTGACTCCGGCGTTGTTTGCAATGTCGCGAATGGAGGCCTTATGGAAGTCGGAATTGGAGAAAATATCCAATACAGCCCGTTCAAGTCGTGCGTGGATGTCTTTGTTCAAGTCATCTAACATTGTTACTCTTTTTGTTGAACTAATTGAAATTGTACCTGTCGGCGCCCTGTTTTTCTTCCTGCAACAGTCTTCTGAAGAACAATGTTACATCACTATATTTAAGGTAAAAAAGTACATTTTACAAGTAAAAAATATGTCTTTTGTAATTGTTTTGTGTGAGAATCGGAATGTTCAGTTGCCAAAGAGAGAGAGCAGGACGCCGGCTGACACGGCCGAGCCGATAACACCGGCAACGTTTGGTCCCATGGCATGCATGAGGAGAAAATTTCCAGGGTCCTCCTTCTGTCCAACGACCTGGGATACCCTTGCGGCCATGGGCACTGCAGAAACTCCGGCGGAACCGATAAGGGGGTTAATGTTTACGTTCATTAATCTATTCATCAATTTTGCCAGAAGCACCCCGGAGGCTGTTCCTATTCCAAAGGCAACGACGCCAAGTGAGAGAATAGCCAGTGTTTCAATCTTAAGAAATTGTTCGGCGGTTGCCGTAGCTCCAACACTTACTCCAAGACAGATGGTGATGATATTGATCATGGCATTTTTGGTAGTATCCTCGAGTCGGCCGGTGACCCCGCATTCTCTGAAAAGATTGCCCAACATGAGCATGCCGATGAGTGTGGCAGCGGGTGGAACGATGAGTGATACCAATATGGTAACTATGATGGGGAATAGTATTTTTTCCCTGCGGCTCACTTCACGGAGCTGCTTCATTCTTATGGTGCGTTCTTTTTTTGTAGTCAGAGCCCGCATGATGGGTGGTTGAATAATAGGGACCAGCGCCATATAAGAGTAAGCCGCTATAGCTATGGGGCCCAGGAGGTGCGGGGCAAGTTTTGAAGAAAGAAAAATTGCGGTTGGTCCATCTGCTCCGCCAATGATACCAATCGACGCCGCCTCCTGTGCGGTGAAAAGTCCTGAAGCGATTGCACCCATAAAGGTGATAAAAATGCCAAATTGTGCGGCTGCTCCAAGTAGAAGAGATTTAGGGTTGGCTATGAGGGGACCAAAATCTGTCATGGCTCCGACTCCCATAAAAATCAGTGGTGGGAAAATTCCCAGGTGGTTACCCTGAAAAAGATAGTAGAGAAGCCCGCCGGGTTCAGCAGTGTGGAAACTGTTTCCCTTTATTTCCATCAGGGGTTCAGCCATAAGTCCGGCAAAAGGGAGGTTGGTGAGGAGTACCCCGAAGGCAATTGGAACAAGGAGCAGTGGTTCGAATTTTTTTACAATTGCCAGATAGAGCAGGAGGCAGGCTACACCAATCATGGCAATTGTACCTGCAGTAAGGCCTGAAAAACCAGTGCTCCTGAGAAAGTTTAGAAATAGGTCCAGCATAACAGCTACCTCTTTTTGACAAGTTCGAAAAAAAAGGAAAATTGAGTTGGATTTTTTATGGTGCCAGGACTACTAGAACATCTCCAACATTAACCGATGTCCCCGGGCTCACATTTACTTCCCTGATAATCCCATCACAGGGAGCCTTTATTTCGTTTTCCATTTTCATTGCCTCAAGTATCAGGAGTGTTTGTCCGGTAGACACAACAGTACCGGTGCTCACCTCAACTGAGATGATTGTGCCGGGCATGGGAGCTGTTACAGTATTTCCTGCCGTATCGGTCTCTTCAGTCAGTTCAGTTGGTTTCGGCACTATCCGCTGGACTGTTTTGGGCCGGGCCTTTGGAGTCATTGGAACCGTTGACGGGGTTTGAGGTACCTGGGCTTGTTGCGTGGAGATTTCATCTGGAATCTCTTCGATGCCGACTTTATATTCGTTTCCGTTAACTACTACTCTGAACATTTTCATGGTGTTATTCTCCGTGATAACTAACGTCTGTTGTTCATCTGTTCAATAATGCCGGCTCTCTGCCAGGTTGGTGGGTTGTTGTCAATTTTTTCTATATTTCTAACAACGATATTACTCACCGATGTTTTCAGTTGCAGTGCTATGACAGTACTGATGACAGCAATCAGTTCATTGTCAGCAGAAATGGTTGGATCTTGAATCGGTGTTGCTGGTTTGATTATTTTTGACTTCTCTGAATCTGTTTTTCCAGGAGAATTTGTCAGTTTTTCCATCAGAACAATGACAAACTGCAAAACGATGAGGGCTGCAAAAGTGATTCCCATCCCAAGAAAGGTCGCTACCAGTCCGGCAATAAGTTTATCCGTGAGGGAGAGTGTGTGGATCACTTCCGGGTTTGCAAATTGAGCTAAAAGTTCGGTAACCGGCATGTTTTCTCCTGGAAGTTTTGTAAAGGTTGCTGTCGTAAAAAACTTTAAAATCCAGATGGCTAAATAAAAAACTTCAGATACGAGGCGTGTAAATTTTCTATTATTTTGGCGTACTGGGGTACGCCGTAATGATAGAAAATTTATAACAACGAAGTAGGTGAAGAGTTTTTACGACGCCATCATAAAGGAATATTGCCATGTTTCTTGGGCGGACGTTTTTCTCGTTTTCCTTGAAGCATATTAAAGGCGTCTATGATTCGCTGGCGGCTGGTGTGCGGCTCAATTACGTCGTCAACAAAACCCCTTTCCGCTGCTTTGTATGGCGTTGCAAATTCTGTTTCGTATTCTTCAAGTATCTTCTTTTTAGCTGCTGTTTTGTCTTCAGCCTTGGAAATTTCTCTTTTGAAAATAATATTAACAGCCCCCTCCGATCCCATAACCGCAATTTCAGCCGTCGGCCAGGCGAACACCATATCTGCCCCCAGTGATTTGGAACACATGGCAATATAGGCCCCGCCGTAGGCTTTTCTGGTTACGAGAGTCACTTTGGGAACAGTAGCTTCACTGTAGGCGTAGAGAATCTTGGCGCCATGTCTGATAATTCCGCCATATTCCTGTGTCGTGCCTGGAAGATATCCGGGCACATCAACCAGAGTGAGCAGTGGAATATTGAAGGCATCACAGGTTCTGATAAATCGTGAGGCTTTATCCCCTGCGTTGATATCGAGGCAGCCGGCCATTACTCCTGGCTGGTTGGCAACTATTCCGGTTGACCTGCCGTTGATCCTGGCAAAACCGGTTATGATATTAGTGGCAAAATAAGGCTGATATTGCATGAACTCTTCATTATCCACTATAGGCCTGATCGCATCCAGCATGTCATATGGCTTGTTCGGGTTGTCGGGTATGAGAGTATTGAGCCCCTCAATGTGTCTGTTAAGATCGTCTGTAACCGTCGTAACGGGAGCTTGTCCCATACTGTTTGACGGCAGATATTGGAGTAGTTTTCTGATATTTTCTAAACATTCAAACTCCGTTGATGCCATGAAATGGACATTCCCGCTGACACTGTTATGGGTCATTGCCCCGCCCAGGTCTTCTGCCGATACTTTCTCTCCTGTAACAGTCTTTATTACCTGGGGACCGGTTATAAACATCTGGGAAGTTTTATCTACCATGAAGATAAAATCTGTAAGGGCTGGTGAATACACTGCACCACCGGCGCAGGGGCCGAGGATTGCGGATATTTGCGGGATAACGCCTGAGTAAATTGAATTTCTATAAAAAATATTTCCATATCCGTCGAGCGCATCAACTGCTTCCTGGATTCTTGCACCTCCTGAATCGTTCAATCCAACGATGGGTGCACCTATTTTGGCTGCAGCGTCCATTGCCTTGGCAATTTTTTTTGCATGCATTTCACCCAGTGCACCGCCTGTAATGGTGAAGTCCTGAGAGTATGCATATACAATTCTTCCATCTATCTGCCCATAACCGGTAACGACAGATTCTCCTGCAAAGTCAAGTTTATCCAGCCCGAAACTGGTGCATCTGCATTTGATAAACGCATCTGTTTCAATGAATGTATTCTTGTCAAAAAGATGGTTGAGTCGCTCCCGTGCTGTCAGTTTTCCCTTGGCGTGTTGTGTCTCTATTCTTCCGGTTCCTCCTCCAAGGGCAATGGCTTCTCTTTTTTGCAGTAGTTGTTCTCTTTTGTCAAAAGACATGCGATGCACTCCTTTGTAAATATTTCAGAAAGTAACACTCCTGGGCAAATGCAGCCCCTGGCTGACACTTGATGAAAAGCTTTTAAACAATATAGGAGTTATTCGTTACTGAATATATCCTTTTGATATTATCGGTAAAAATGATATATTTAAATATTTTTATATCTTTAACGGTAACAATGTTACCTTATACTGTGTTGGGCGTTCTTTTGTCAAGAAAAAAGTAATGTCAGGAGGGGAGAGAGAGTGTTCATTTATGCAGCTTCTGACAATGAAAAACAAAATTGATTGAAAAATATGATAGAAAGATGATAAGTTATTTCTAATAGCCCTCAGCCTAATAAGCTTCAGCCTGCCCGAAGGGCATTATGTCATCAGGAGGAAGCAGGATTTAGAGTAGTGTTAGAATTGATCAGCGGAGAATATCCTCGATCGCAGACCAGGGGACGTCAATGAAAAGAACAGGTTTTATTTATGACGAGA
>JAOZLO010000255.1 GCA_029934775.1 Desulfocapsaceae bacterium | reverse complement strand
AGGTACGGATGGCGACTGAGCAAGAGCCAATGCCCGCATGATCAGTGCAGCATCGCCCTGAGTCAGAAAACCTTTTGGAAGAGCTTCAGAATAAATCCAGACACCTGCGTCCTGAGTGGTCACGGAGACGGTAAGCTGGGCCTGATCAGAAGCTTTAACCAGAAGGGCTGATAGCAGTAAGTCAACCGCCACACCAGCACAATTTTGATCAATCAGTACAGTAGCTGCTTTTAATTTTTCAGCGGCTAAAAGCTGTAACTCTGACAGGCCTGATTCAGCTGTTTTCTGTTCTGTCCCACTGTATAGGATCTGTTGTTCGGCCACTGGAGACCCACCACCCAATCGTGCAAGGCCTGCCAATGTCCGCATGTCAATAATTGCCACCGGAATTGCTTCAGAGAGCTTTTCAACAATCTCATCATCTTCTGCTGTTACCTGGTCAAGAACCGTGAGAATCCCTCCATCCACAGCAAGAATTCGTTCAATGCGCAAGAGGCAAATAAAGAATTAGAGAAAGAGCTGGATTCAGCTCAAGTGGTTATTTGTAGGCAGGGGTTATTTTGCTGCGTAGCGACTTACTTGAACCATAAGTTTCAACAGTCCACTCTCAACATGACCCATAAAATCAATCTGCTCATTTTTCCGGAGGTAAGATCACACAAATCATCATATCATTGACATTGGAACCGGTATGGCCTGTAATTATGGCGTCCTCGGTACTTTCCAGCAGAAAACTGCTGTCATGTTCCATCAGGGTCCGGTAAAAATCGATGCCCTTTTCTTTTGCACGAATGAGTGTGGAACCGTCAACCATTGCACCGGCAAGATCAGTGGGACCGTCCGTTCCATCTGTATCGATTGCAGCAATAACAATGGGATCATCCGGTTCAAGGTCGAGACATGCTCCACATGCCAGTTCCTGGTTGGCACCTCCCCTGCCTTTGGGTTTGCCGCTCACTCTCACCCCTGTTTCTCCGATGGAGATGAGAGCACACGGAGGTTGAGCAGGATTTCCTGAAAGCAGAGTCTCTTTGGCAAGACAAGTCAAAACCCTGCCGACTTCGCGGCTTTCACCCTTGATCAGTGTTGACATCAGGCGGGCATCAAGCCCCAGTGCCTGGGCTTTTTCCACAGCTGCCCTCCAGAGAGTCTCCGTTTTTACTGTCATCAGGTATTGAATGTTATAGTTTGGAAAAGATTTTGGCGTCTCCTTTTCCTGAGAAAAACTGCTGAAATATTGTCTGACGCCAGCAGGGATCTTATCCCAGAGGTCATATTTTTTAAGGATATCCACCGACTCCTCAAAGGTGGAGGAATCCGGATGAGTCCAGTCTGTGTTCCATTCCAGAGGATCTCCGATAGCATCAGAAACGGTGAGCGTAATGCAGGCAGCAGGTGCAATTATTTCAGCCAGTCTGCCTCCTTTGATACGGGAGAGATGGCGTCGTACGCTCATGATTTCCGTCACCTGTGCGCCGCAATGAACCATAAGGTGGTTAAGCGTGATCTTGTCTTCCGCGCTGATTCCATGAACGGGTGATACGCAGGTGGAAGAGCAGCCACCAGACATAAGGCAGAAAACCAGGTCATTGGGACCAGCTTTTTCAGCTACAGCCATGATCTCTGTGCTGGCTTTAAAACTGTTAGAATCGGGTACAGGGTGTGCAGCTTCCATAACCCTGATATGGATTAAATCCTCTTTCTGTCCGTATTTCACCGCCACCAGTCCCCGGGTAATCCTTTCATTCAAAAGTTCATCCAGGGCGAGGGCCTGACGGAATGTTGCCTTGCCAGCTCCCACCACATAAATGTTGTCAATTTTGGAAAGGTCGTAGGGTCTGCCATCAACAACAAGGATGTCATCAGTCAGGCAGAGTGCATCAAGAGTTGCACGGTAAGGGTCAACTGCCTCAAGGGCATGCTCTATGATCTGTGCACATATCTCCCTGGCCTTCCGACAACCGTGACTGGTTAAACTCTTTTTATTTTTAATCATTGGCTCGTTCAGTATTCTGTTGTTTGTCATCAGTATGATCAGCACCATCTTTCGGCAGCAGACGTTTGTAGTTGTTTCCGGCATACACTGCACTCTCACCAAGTTCTGCTTCAATCTCCATAAAGCGGTTGTAATTCGTGCCCCTGTCACTTCCTCTGATCCCTCCGGTTTTAAAGAGGCCGGAGTCAAGGGCAACACTGATATCTGAAAGAATATCATCCTCGGTTTCACCGGATCGAACCGACATGACAACCGGATAGTGATTCCTCTGGGCAAAACGAGCCGCATCCATGGCCTCAGTAAGGGTCCCGATCTGGTTCACCTTGCAGAGGGTGGCATTGGCAATTTTCTTCTCCATACCCAGGGTGAGTCGTTCTTTATTGGTGGCAAATAGGTCGTCACCGATAATCATGATCTCGGAAAAGCTGTCGGTTATCATTTTCCAGCCATCCAGGTCATCTTCTCCCAGGGGATCTTCAATGGAAATAATGGCTGGGTACTCTTGAATAAGATCGGCAATAAATTCTTTCATCCCTTCAGCAGTGCGCTTTTTCCCTTCAAAAGTATATAGGCCTGTTTCAATATTTAAAAACCCGCCAGCCGCAAGATCAAGGCCATAGACAATTTTGTCTACATAGCCTGAAGCTTTTACAGCATCAGTGAGATATTCCATGGCTTCGAAAGAAGAGGAGAGGGGAGGGGCGAATCCACCGTCCTCACTACTGTTCACAGCCACCTTGCCAATTTTTGTCAAAAGAATTTCCCGAAGGCAGGTAAAAATTTCACACAGGATCTGTACCGCATGGGTAAAGTTTTCTGCACCAACAGGCATGACACAATACTCCTGGACATCCAGGTCGTTGCCTGCGTGGAGACCTCCATTTATAAGGCAGGCCTGGGGAACCGGAAGGATGTGAGCACCTGCATTCAGATACCGATAAAGAGGAAATCCCACGGCCTGTGATGCTGCTCGTGCAACTGCAAGAGAAACACCCAGGATGGCGTTACCCCCCAGGTTGGATTTGTTCGAAGTGCCATCAATTGAGAGCATGAGATTGTCTATAGCTCTCTGATTAGTTCCATCAAGTCCTATTAATTCAGGGCGGATTTTCTCCAAAACATGGCTGATAGCTTTTCTGACCCCTTTTCCATTATAGCGTGCTTCACCGTCCCGAAGCTCCACTGCTTCATAGCCGCCTGTGGAGGAGCCGGAGGGGACATCCCCCCTTCCGTAAAACCGATCTTCCATACAGACGGATACCCGCAGGGTGGGATTGCCTCGATTGTCAATAATTTCGAGGGCGTTAATATCTGTTATCTGGTTATGTCTCATAGGAAGTACCTCTCTTTTATCATAAATTATGAATTGTTTACTGTAAATTGTTTACTATTTGCGCTTTATCCTGTCAATCTTTTTTTCAAAAGGCCGCAAAGTTTGATTTGCCGACAAACAGCGGAAAGAAAAGGCTAGGTGCTTAACGCCGATTTTCTCATCACTTCCCAGACGTCCCGGAGAGGGAAAAAAACAGATTTAATTACCATGCGATGCGAGAATAGTGATACAGTTCATATCAGGAAAAATACACAACCGGAACCCGAACAGTAGGGAATCTATACAGTGCTGTCCGGTTAGAAAATTGCGTAGATTTATAAAAAAGGAACAATATGGCAAACGTTGTTTTAATTGTACTGGATAGCGTCGGAATCGGCGCTTTGCCTGATGCTGCTGAATATGGCGATAAGGATGCGGCCACTCTTCAACATGTTTGTGAAAATGTCGTAAAAATAGAATGGCCGAATCTTGAAAATATGGGTTTGGGAAAAATCGACGACCTTAAAGGGTTGAGCTCTTCCACGCAGGTTAAAGGCGCTTACGGAAAACTCAATTCACAAACCATCGGAAAGGATACGACGACCGGTCACTGGGAGTTAATGGGAATAGTCCTGGATAAAGCGCTTAAGACCTTTCCCGATGGTTTTCCACCTGAAATAACAGAAGATTTTAAAAACCGGACCGGACATGATTTTATTGGAAATTATCCGTCTTCAGGCACGGAAATTATTAAAAAGCTGGGCAAAGAACACCAGGAAACAAAAAAATTAATTGTATATAATTCAGCAGATTCAGTATTTCAAATTGCAGCCCATGAGGAGACTATACCTTTAGAAGAACTATATCGTGTATGTGAAATCACCCGCGACATCTGTGAAAAACAGAACATTGCCCGAGTAATCGCAAGGCCTTTTATTGATGAAGACGGAGTTTATGTACGCACTCAAAACCGAAAGGACTTTTCCATTTATCCTCCAGGTAAGACAGCACTAAATTATTTGCAGGAGGCCGGTATTAAAACTATTGGTATCGGTAAAATTGATGACATATTTGCCGGCGCTGGTTTAACACAAAAAATACACTCAAAAGGAAACCCGGCTTGTATCAGGTCCACTATTGAAGCATTGCAATCCAATGCCGGTTCCTTTATTTTTATCAATCTAGTTGATTTTGATATGCTTTACGGTCATAGAAGGGACGTAAACGGGTATTATCAATGTATTAAAGACTTTGATCAGGCCTTGCCTGACATTATTAACGCGTTGAATAATGAAGATATTTTGATGATTACTGCCGATCATGGGTGCGATCCTTGTTTTACCGGGACGGACCATACCCGAGAATATGCTCCGCTGTTAGTTTATTCAAAGCATCTTTCCCAAGAAATCCACCTGGGAACAAGGGAAAGCTACGCGGACGTAGGAAAAACGATAACTGATTTTTTTAAGACAGAGGCACCAATTCCCGGGAAAAGTTTTTTAAGTGATATAAAGATATAATCAAATTCTAACCTTATAGGGTACCTTGCAAAATTAGTGTTCTCAGAGTCTCATGCCTCGCTTTCCGGCCCCGGACCAAGACATGCATAAAAATTCACCACAGGCATATATTTGATATTACGTGGATAAATTTTGGAGCATAACGTTGAGATTGGAGGAAAAGGCAATTTTTCAA
>JAOZLO010000254.1 GCA_029934775.1 Desulfocapsaceae bacterium | reverse complement strand
AACCCTGTAGTGAAATGTTAATATTGTCAGCAACAGTGCTGAGACTATCAGCAACCATTTTCGTATCGTCGGCTTTTTGTGCACTGCTTGTCAGAACTGAGAAAAAGGATTTAAGCTGATCATGAAGATGTATAAGCTGTGATGCCTGTTGCTGGTTGTATTCATCGATGGTATCAGTTGCTTCTATCGTTCTGTCCACATCACTAGTCATGGCTTCAAAGGCGCTGACGGTTTCCTGTGATTGTTGTTGTGAATGATGCACCTTGTCGACCATCAGTTGCATGGAGTCGACTGAACTGTCTACCCGGCTGGTCAATCCGTTTATCAAATCAGTGATCTCTGTAGTCGAGTTTGCAGTCTGTCTTGCCAACTCCTTAATTTCACTTGCCACCACAGCAAAACCTTTACCAGCTTCCCCTGCCCTGGCTGCCTCAATGGTTGCATTGAGTGCCAGCAGATTAGTCTGGTCAGCAATCTCTTGAATTGATTCTATAATTTTGTGAATTTGTATTGTTGCATTTTTTAGTGCTTCCATCTGGCTGGCTGTAGCATTGACACTTTTCACTGTGTCAGAAAGTTCTTCAATGTTCTGATGCACAACAATGATACCATCTTGGGCATGTTTTCTAGTCAGTTCACTGTCATCTTTGGCCTTATTAATTTGACTGCTGACGGTTTCGGAGATCTGCTGCAGAGAAACCGTTGCGTCAAGCACCTGTTGAGATGATTTCTCTTCTTTGGCATTAGATGCAGAAATTTCAGAAGAAATATCCGCAATCTGGTTTGATGAATAAATCATCTGCTGAATATTTTGCTGCATCGTATGAATAATATCACTTAAAGAACAGCGCATTGTATTCATGTTTGAGGATAATACAGATATCTCGCCATGCACATCTGCAGTTTGTGGCTCTGATGTCAGATTCTTTCCTGCAAGTCGCTTACTGAGTCTGACTAAGCTGTCTATGGGCGTGGTGACACTGCTTACAATAACTGAGGCCACCAGAAGAGAAAAGATTATGGAAAAAAGCCAGAGGATCAGCAGCATTATCTGCAGAGTCTGGATTTTACCATCTGCTTCTTCGGCAAACATCTCCACAGCTGTATTCATGCTTGCCAGTGTTTTGACACTCAGAGTATTAATTGTCACAAGTTCTTCCTGGGTATAGTTTTTCACGTCAATTGAATCGATGCTCTTCTGTAAATTTTGCCAGAGAGAGGAAACCCGGGCAAGTTGATCCTTAATTTTTTGGTTGGATGTTCCCGAAAGAGTGACTGGTTTACTCATGCCGGCATCTTTATAGGTTGACCCGCCTGTACTCAGTGCTTTCAAGGATACATCGAACAAACGTCCGGTTTTTTCCATAAGCTCGGACCGTTCTTTTCCCTGGGGGAGGGTAAGAAAAAACTCTTTGCTGAATTTTTGGGTTAGCATTCGTTGACGTCCTGCAATATTGATCACAAGTCCGTCATTTTTCTGTTGGAACAGAGTGATTGTGGTGTAGGCAACCATGAAAGTTAGAACACAAAGAAAAAACAGTATTAATCGACGCAGTTTCAGTGCGATAGTTAACTTATCAATACGCAGTAAATTACAAAGCCGTTGCTGATAATTTGTCATAATATTTATTGTTTTCCAAGTTTTGAGTAAACATTTACTTTCGCACCTTGCCAGGAAGGGCACCTCAACACTTAAAATTTGCATGTTTTTATGCGAACCTTAAAGCGAATATCATTTTTATGATCAAGGATTTAGAAAAGAAAGTCAACACAGCAAAAAAGAGACAATACTACATTAAAAAACTCTGTGGTTTGCTTTGGGGCCAGCATTAATAATTTTTACATGATATCTAATGTTGTGATATTAACTACTTAAAAAAAACAGACCTGCTACCTGCCGGTAATAAACATTGTGCTTAATTACTGTATTAAAGAATTATTTTTTCTTCTCTTTGTCCTCTGTGGTGAGGGAATGCGGCTTTTGGGTTGCGGGCAAAGCCCGTCTGAGCACATACTGCTTGAAAATATATGAAGGAAAGAGTAGGTCATTCTCAGCCTTATGCATTGCTGCCGAAGAGCTAACAGCCCCACGGGGGAAATAAGTACCCTGGTGATATATGTAACTTTATCGAAGACCCACTTGAAATTATAAAATTGTCCGGAAAAGATTGCCAGAATGAATAACCAAAAACTCTATCAAAATTACAAGTATTTTTTATCAATATTGAACACCATCCCTCATGGAATTTATATCGTCAACGAAGAGCATGATATTCAATATACTAATGCTGTCATTGAGAATAATTTCGGCCCTGTTTCCGGCCGGAAATGCTACCACTATTTTCATGAACGAAAAGAAGCCTGTCCGTGGTGTAAAAATGCAGAAGTATTTTCGGGTAAATCTGTACGCTGGGAATGGTATTCAAAGAAAAATAACACCTATTACGATCTTTATGATTCACCCATAACAAACCCGGATGGAACAACGTCAAAATTTGAAATTTTTATTGATATAACCAGACAGAAGTGCGCGGAAAACCAGTCTGAAGAAAAGAGGGAGCAGCTCAACGTGACATTACGTTCAATCAGGCAGGCGGAAAGAGAATATAAACAGAGAGAAAAGGTGTTGCGTCTGTATGAACAGATTATCTCGGCCACAAATGAACATATGGCATTTCTTGATCAAAATTATGTATATCAGGCAGCCAACAAAGTCTACCTGCAGGCACATCAAAAGAGATCGGAGGATATCATAGGCCATTCTGTGGCGGACCTTCTTGGAGAAGAACTTTTCCAACTGGTGGTAAAAGAAAAACTGGATCGCTGTTTAGCCGGTGAAGAAATTCATTATCAGGAATGGTTTTCATTTCCTGAACTGGGAAAGCGATACATGGAAGTAGTTTATTATCCCTTTTTCGATCTGAATAATGAGATAAAAGGAGTGATAGTAAGCTCACACGACTGCACCGTGCAGAAACAAAATGAAGAGTTGCTGCGAAAAAGTGAAATACGCTACCATCAGATGTTTGAGACAAATGCAGCGGTTAAATTGATAATCGATACTGTTGATGGGCGTATTGTTGAGACCAATGAAGCTGCTCGTAACTTTTACGGATATGACGCTGAAACACTGACCTCTATGCGGATCATGGATATTAACACACTGTCTGAAGAGCAGATACAGCAAGAGATGGCTCTGGCTGAGACAGCACAACGAATTTTTTACAACTTTCGTCACCGGTTGGCCTCCGGGGAGATCCGTGATGTGGAAGTTTACTCCGGCCCACTGCAATACCATGAAAAAACACTGCTCTATTCTATTATTCATGATGTTACTGATCGCAAGCATGCAGAGCAGGCTGTGCAGGAGCTGGTTGCAGGCAAGATGGCCGCAGAGGTGATAAAAGAGAAGAATATAGAGGTGGAGGAAGCTAATATTGCCCTTCGTGTTTTATTGAGGCAGAACAAGGATATTGTAGAAGATCTGCAGCAAAATATTCTAGCCCAACTGGAAAAAGCCGTTATCCCCTATATTAACCTTCTTCGGTCTCATACCCTGGATGATAAAGGAAAAGAATATCTCGATATTATAACTGAGCATGTGCATACGGTAGGATCATCGTTTATCAAAAAGTTAAGTAATCCTGATCTGAGGTTGACGAAGAAAGAGATCCTGGTAGCTGATATGGTCAGACAGGGAAAAAATACTCAGGAAATTGCAGATCTCTTTAACCTGCAGATCAGGACAGTGGAAGTCTATCGCACAAAAATAAGGAAAAAACTACGGCTTAATAATAAAAATATATCTCTAACACAGTACTTAAGTACAACGTTTAATTCCGGTGAGTAAAGTGGTTTTGTTTTAATTAACTGTGATAACATCTACATGCATAACAGTATATAACTTTCCTTCTCCGTCACAGAACACACCACAGTGTTTTTGTATGTAATATTCCTTGTTTTTTGCTGTGTTGACTTTGTGTTCTGAATCCTCGATCATAGGTAGATGTTTTGCTTATATTTTTCTGATTCACTATTGTGTTTTGAATATGGGCGAATAATCATCCACAATGCCTGCTGAGATTGCGGGAAATATTGCTGACGTCAGCAATATCACCAGTAACATAGCTGAGAATGCGACTGATGTCCTGGCCCGTGCAGGAAAACTGTCGGTGCTTTCCCAGGATCTTAAAGAGAGTATGGACGCATTCAAAATGTAACGCTCATTGAAACAATGAGATATGTCAATTGATCATTTCTATCAAGCAGTATTCATATTGTGGGTAATATGAGAAAATATTCAAGGGTTGTTTTATTCCTTCTGCTTATTGTTATTATTGGAATTTCGTGCACCCTGCTGGTCGCATATTCAACCGATAAAAACATGCGGGATGACCTGCTGCTGCATGCAAGAATTGCTGCATACTCCATAGACTTAGGTCATGTCGGTGCCATGACAGGCTCTGAAATCGACCTGCATATGGCTTCTTATCAGCGAGTCAAGTCACAACTCACTTTAATGCGTACGGC
Organism: Desulfocapsaceae bacterium; assembly: GCA_029934775.1. Lineage (GTDB taxonomy): Bacteria > Desulfobacterota > Desulfobulbia > Desulfobulbales > Desulfocapsaceae > Desulfomarina. The sequence goes on along the minus strand of JAOZLO010000254.1, from coordinate 477 downwards.
GGATTCACACTGTCGTTTTCTATACCTCATGGGGCAGCGAACAGATGGTGTTGTTTTTTTCTATACGGATTCACTTTCTGCAGATTCCGAGGATTATGCCCCGCCTGGACTTGTTTACGATGAAGTTTCGGACTCCTACCTCCATTCATTCAGCAGCAGAAAAGAAGCAGTTGTAGGACCGATTACCGACCGCTGGGGAACACTGGTTACTGCTCTTGTTCCACTTGTTGATCCGCAGACGGAGGAACTGGTCGCGGTTCTCGGCATGGATATTGATTCGAGTCACTGGAAAAAAGAAATTATGGCACGTTGTGCCGTACCTCTTACCGGGACACTGTTTTGTGTATTCCTGGTCATGTTGCTGGATTCCAAGGGGAAAAGTATTGCCGCAAGACGAGAAAGCGAGGAAAGGCATAGACTGTTCTTTGAAAACTGCCCGATCGGCATCATTCATTATGATATTCATGGGAAGATTTT
>JAOZLO010000253.1 GCA_029934775.1 Desulfocapsaceae bacterium | reverse complement strand
CCTATCTTCTTTTTGGTATTTTTTCCAGAAATTTCCTGCTAACTTCACGTGGTCCTGGCATTTTACCCCGGTAAGCAGTCTTCTCACAAAACCTTGCCCGTACGTTTTTTCCTGCAATCAGCTCAGACTTTAAGCCATCTTAAAAAAAACCTTTGACAAATCTGAATATATATTTTTTACTAAACTCAACAAACCGACCGAGCGCTCAGTTGTAACAGATCTGTTCCGGAAGAACAACTACTGCGTGCTCTTTACAATTTAAAATTTGATGCAAGGAGTCATTTATGGAAATGAAAAGTCTGTATAAAGAAGTAATGGACCTGAACATGATGGATGACAATGATCAGAAAAGAGATACAGCAAAATCTTTTTTTGAAAGACTCAACTCCATGGATCTCCCGGAGTATTTCAACTGGGCAAAAGAAATTTTTGAAGACTTTCATGTCAAGGAAAGAGGCGACCATCCAGCTTTCATCTGGGCTGATATCGCAACAAGAGAAAGTACACGCTATACATACAGCGAATTTGCTGCTCAGGGTAACCAGTGCCTCAACGCTTTAAAAAACTCAGGTGTAAAAAAAGGCGACAATATGTACATGATGATGCCTATTGTTCCTGAAACCTGGTTTACCAGTTTTGCCTGCATAAAGGGCGGGCTTGTCTGCGTACCTACAGCAACTACAATGACACTCAGAGAGCTCCAGTTCAGATTCGACACCTACGCACCAGATTCAATCCTTGCAGACGAAATTTACACAGATATCATTGACGAAGCACTGAAATCAAAAAACATCTCTCCAAAGATCAAGCTCGTCAGGGGAAACAAGAGCGGCTGGACAAGTTATGACGAATTGGAAAATGAAGCTGTGGAAACAGAAGCTGCACAAACCAAATCGACCGATCTGCTCTTCTGTTTTTTCACTTCAGGGACAACCGGTCTACCAAAAAGAGTCGGACATACAGCCACCTCTTACCCCCTCGGTCATCTCTCCACTTCCGTTATGACAGGTATTCGTTCTGACGATATCCATCACAATCTGGGTGCACCAGGCTGGGCAAAATGGGCATGGTCAAGTTTCTTTGCACCTTTTAATGTCGGTGCAACAGCAACAGGATTCAATTTTTCGGTCCTGGACGGTGATGCATACCTTGAGGCCGTTTCAACGCATAAGATTACTACTTTTTGTGCCCCGCCTACAGCATGGAGAATGTTCATTAATCTTGACACCTCCAAATATGACTTGTCAAATCTACGGCAGTCAATTGGCGCCGGAGAACCCCTCAACCCCGAGGTGATCTCCCAGTGGAAGCAGTTGACAGGAACAGAAATTCGTGACTTTTACGGACAGACAGAATCTACGGCCATGATTGGCAACCATCCATGGATGAACGGTAAAATGAGATCCGGATCATTCGGCCAGCCTTCTTTTATGTATGATATTGCTCTGGCAGATGATGATGGCAATGAGATCACCAGACCCGATGAGGTCGGACATATTGTTGTGAAAATTGACAAATGGAGATCCATAGGACTCTTTACCGAATATATCGGTAATCCGGAAAAAATGGCTGGTGTATTTATGAATAATTTCTATTACACCGGTGATCGTGCAACATTCGATGAAGAAGGTTACTGGTGGTTTGTGGGCCGCAGTGACGACGTTATCAAGTCCTCTGATTTTCGTATTGGGCCGTTTGAGGTCGAAAGTGCTCTTATGGAACACCCTGCAGTTGCAGAAACTGCTATTGTCGGTGTACCGGACAAGAAATATCACCAACTTGTAAAAGCATTCGTCATCCTGAACAAATCCCATAAACCATCTAAAGAATTAGCTCTCGAGCTTTTTCAGCATACAATCAATATTCTCGCAAAATTTAAAATTCCACGAATAATAGAATTTGTACCGGAGGTTCCTAAAACACTCAGTGGGAAAATACGCAGAGTTGAATTGCGTCAGCAGGAAGTAGCAAAGCAGGAGTCTGGTAACCAAACCCAGACTAATGAATTTTTCTACTGGGATTACCCTGAGCTCAGCTCAAAGAAAAAATAGCTCTTTAATAATCTGACACTCCGACTACTCCTGAGGAAACAGGAAGATAAAAGAGGATTGAACCTCTACGACACCACCATGTAACAGTTGCGCTGAATCAATATATAAATTTCCCTTTTTTTATCTCCAGATTTTGTATACGTTTAACGTTTACTGCGGTAAAAAAGTCGTTTTCGTTTTCAAAAGAGATCATTGAGGGGTAGTCAGCATGCCGGAAAAACAGCACGACGAACGTGAGATTGCGACACAAATCAAGAACAAAAAACTTGTCAGAGAACGGAGACGTCAAATAGTCGATGCTGCGGTAAAACTCTTTATTCAAAATGGGTATCATAAAACAACAACCCGCGCACTTGCTAAAGAAACGGGACTGTCTATAGGTTCACTTTATGAATATATTTCAACAAAAGATGATGTCCTTTATCTTGTTGGCATAGCGATTCATTCAGAAGTAGAGCAGGGTGTCAAAGACGCTTTGGCACGTTCGAGCCAAAGTAAAGATGCCCTTGCAGAAGTAATCAGAGAGTACTTCCTTGTCTGCAACAGGATGAGTGACCACGTACTTCTCATGTACCAGGTAACTCATTTTCTTCCCGAGAAATGGCAGAAGAAGGTACTGGAAGCTGAACTCAGAATTACCAACCTCTTTATCGAAGCGATGAAGAAACTCAGAAAGTCCGGAAAACTTCCGAATCTTGACGACCAGACTCTTCTTCTTATTGGTCATAACATTTCAGTAATGGGACACACCTGGGCTTTCAGACGCTGGTACTTTGCGAAGTACCTCACTATTGATCAATACATTGCCCAACAGACTAAGTTTATCAAACGTTTTCTTGAAGAAGAGAAATAAAAGAAGGTGAAAATAATGAATGTTGAAGTCGATATCTACAGACCTCAAAATGTTGTCCGTGTAATTACAGCCACCTCACTCTTCGACGGTCACGATGCATCGACGAATATTATGCGCCGTATACTGCAGGATTCAGGCGTTGAAGTTATTCATCTTGCCCACAACAGGTCAGTTCAGGAACTGGTCGATACTGCAATAGCAGAAGATGCCCAGGGCATCGCCATGTCCAGTTACCAGGGCGGACACCTGGAAGCATTTAAATATATGGTGGACCTCTTAAAAGAAAAAGATGCGTCACATATCAAAATCTTTGGTGGTGGTGGCGGAGTCATAGTTGCCGAGGAAATTAAAGAACTTGAAAAATATGGCGTCGCAAAAATCTATTCACCCGAAGATGGTCGTTCCATGGGGCTTCAGGGAATGATTAATGACATGATAGAGAAGATGGATTTCAGCACCCTGCCCTTCCATACTCTTCAACCTGACAAACTGAACTGCAACGACCCCAAAGCCATTGGCGGGTACATAACAGCTGTGCAGCAGGCCAAAGCAGGGAGAGAAGGAAGTCTTACTGAACTTATGGAAGTGATTTCTCCTTTGACCAAGAAAAACAATCCGCCTGTTATCGGCATTACAGGAACAGGCGGTGCAGGAAAATCCTCACTTACAGATGAAATAATCGTCAGATTCCTCCTCGACATCAAAGATATTTCTATTGCGGTTATCTGCTGCGATCCTTCCCGAAAAAAAACAGGCGGAGCTCTTTTAGGTGACCGAATACGTATGAACTCTATATCAAGTTCAGATAAAATTTATATGCGCAGTCTGGCTACCCAGGGTTCTTCCTCTGAAGTTTCAGAGTCACTGCCGGAAGTAATCCAGGTTGTAAAAGCAGCAGGATTTGATCTGATTATTGCCGAGACCGCTGGAATCGGCCAGGGCGACTCAAAAATAACCGACATCTCAGACACTTCAATTTATGTAATGACCAGTGAGTTTGGAGCCCCGTCCCAACTTGAAAAGATTGACATGCTCGATTATGCCGATCTTATCGTCGTCAATAAATTCGAAAAAAAGGGCAGCGATGATGCTATTCGCGATATCCGGAAACAGGTGCAGAGAAACAGAAAACAGTGGGAAACAGCCCCTGAGGATTTTCCTGTTTTCGGTACCATTGCCTCTAAATTCAACGATGACGGTATCACTGCCCTTTATCACGCAATTATTGAAGAACTGAACGAAAAGAAATCTCTCGGACTTCGCCCTTCCCTGCCCAAACCGGAAAATAAAACTTCTTCATCTAAAACCATCGTCATTCCCTCCGAGAGGATTCGCTATCTCGCTGAAATAAGTTCGACAATCCGTGCCTATCACGATACCACGCGAAAACAGGCGAAAATAATTCGACAAAACGAACATGTCCAGCAAACCCTGGAATTACTCAAAGCAGAAGAAGGTGATGGGATAGATACACTACTTGCTCTCCTCAAATCTAAAACCGTCAATTTTTCAAAAAATATTGATCGAGAATCGGAGGCCACACTTTCCAGCTGGAAAGAGATGAAAGAGGCTTACTCCGGCGATGAGTACGTCTATACGGTCCGTGGTCGTGAGATTCGTGTTCCACTCTATTCAGAATCGTTGTCCCATTCGAAGATTCCAAAAATATCTTTTCCTAAATTTACCGACCCTGCCGATATATACAGCTGGATGCGAAAAGAAAATCTTCCTGGATACTTTCCCTATACGGGTGGAGTCTTTCCCATGAAACGAACAGGAGAAGATCCAACTCGTATGTTTGCAGGTGAAGGTGGCCCTGCCCAGACCAATCGTCGCTTCAAGCTGCTGTCTGAGAACTATGAGGCAAAACGGTTATCTACAGCTTTCGATTCTGCTACTCTCTACGGTTGGGATCCTGCCGTTCGGCCGGATATTTATGGCAAAATTGGAACTTCCGGAGTGAGCATCTGTACTCTTGATGATCTCAAACTCCTCTATGATGGATTCGATCTCTGTACTCCCACCACTTCTGTATCAATGACCATCAACGGACCGGCACCTATAATTCTTGCCATGTTCATGAACACGGCAATCGATCAGCAGCT
>JAOZLO010000252.1:2694-5009 GCA_029934775.1 Desulfocapsaceae bacterium | reverse complement strand
ATGCCTCTGAGATATGGGGGCTTGACACTCTTGAAACTCACCGATGGATAGAAAAAATATATGGGTCTGAGACAAAATCAGCCTGCATCGGTCCCGCCGGTGAAAAACAAGTTCTTTTTGCCTGCATCATGTCGGAGCAACGGTCGTTTGGCCGTGGTGGTGCCGGTGCGGTTATGGGCTCAAAGAATCTTAAGGCTATTGTAGTTAAAGGGACCGGCAGCATCGATGTTTGCGATCCGGGATCTTTCATGCGCCTCTGTCGCGAGTCATTTAATGAGATATACAACAGCCCGGATACAGGCGGAATGCGGCCCAAGTACGGCACCAATGCTATTATTTCGCTGATGGATATGTCCGGTATTCATCCTGTTCGTAATTTCCAGAAAAACGTGTTTAGGGGAGCAGATCAGATCGATGAAGACAGCATAGCTGAATTGTTCGACCGAAATAGGGCCTGTTTCAATTGCCCGATCTACTGCAGTAAAATTGCCTCAGTGAAAGAAGGACGTTACAAAGGCAGCATTACCGAAGGCCCCGAATATGAAAACACGTGGGCTTTCGGCGCCCAGTGTGACAACATTGATCTGGGTGCAATTGTTGAAGCAGAATACCTGTGTGACCTGTACGGTCTGGATGCCATCAGCTGTGGTGGGGTTATAGGTTTTTTAATGGAATGTTATGAAAAAGGATTAATTACTCAGGAAGATACCGACGCTCCCCCGCGATTTGGAAACGATAAAGACATCATTAAGGCCATTCATCTGATCGGTCGCAAAGAAGGCCTGGGTGAACTGTGGGGACAAGGTGTCAGAAGGATTTCCCAAATGATTCCTGGTTCTGATATGTGTGCAATGCACGTCAAAGGTATGGAACTACCGGCCTATGATCCCCGTGGTTCTACCGGTATTGCCCTGGCCTACGCAACTTCAGATCGTGGTGGCTGCCATCTTCGTTCCTGGCCCATTGGTGCAGAGTTTATGGTGATTGACCAGCGGATGGATCCCCAGTCAACGGAATTTAAAGCAGAATATGTGAAAACAGAACAGGATCTCTTCGCAGTTATAAATTCCCTTGGTGTATGTATTTTTGCGGTTTCCTCTGTCGGCCTGCGGCAGTTGACTCCGATGCTTTACTCTATATGTGGTCTGGAAGGCTTAAAATTAACAGAGAATCTGTTGGCCATTGGTGAACGGGTCAATAATTTAACCCGCCTTTTCAATCTACGAGAAGGACTGAAGGCAATAGATGATGCCCTGCCTGATAGATTTAGCGATGTTCCCATCTCAGAAGGGCCTTTAAAAGGATGTACTGTGGATATAGGTCAAATGATGGAAGAATATTATCATTTGCGTGGCTGGGATAAAGAGGGACGACCATTGCCTGACAAACTTGAAGAATTAAACCTGGTGAAGGAGGGTGAGAATGTTTAAGCCGGAAGGGGTTTATGTAGCCATGATAACGCCTTTTAAAGAAGATGGGCGTTTAAACGAAGAAGTACTTCGAGAAATTACTGACTTTGCCATAAATGCTGGGGTAGATGGTGTATTTCCGGTGGCAAGCGTTGGAGAAGCTGTGCATTTGAGTTTTGAAGAAAAGATTCGCTCCATGCAGGTAGTGACAGATCAGGTTAAGGGCAGAGTCAAAGTAATCCCCGGAGTAGGTTCAAGTTACTCGGGAGAATCAATAAAACTTGCAGAAAAAGCAGCAGAAATAGGTTGCGATGCAATAGTAATAGCTCCACCATATTTCTATCAGATGTCCCAGGAAATGATTGAAAGCTATTTCGAATCGATTATCGATGCTTCATCCCTGCCTTCAATCTTATACAATATCCCGCTTTTCACCCAACCCGTAAGCTACGATGTCATAAAGAGGCTTTCACGTCGAAAAAAAGTTGTGGGCATGAAGGATTCCAGCGGCAGCATGGTGGATGTAGTTCACTTTATGGACAAGATAAAAATAGCTGGTGAAGATATTGTTTTTCTCACCGGGAGGGAAGAAACCTTCTTCCCCTGCCTGATGGCAGGAGCCAGAGGTTGTATGGCCGCATCTGCTGGAATTGTACCTGAAATACTGGTCGAGATATATCAGGCCTGGAAAGAAGGCGACTATCTTCGGGCCAAAGAGGCTCACGATGTTCTTCCTAATTTGGTCAGAGCCATGTTCGCCATGCCTTTTCCGTTGGGCTTTAAAACGGCCCTGGAAATCAGGGGTTTTAATGTGGGGCCAATCCGGCCACCACTATCGAATGCGGAAAAGTACAATTCCAAAATGGTTCGAGCCAGAATCGAAAAAATTCTTTTACCTATTTTACA
>JAOZLO010000252.1:0-2594 GCA_029934775.1 Desulfocapsaceae bacterium | reverse complement strand
TTCCATTAATAGCTAAACAATATCCATTATGTCACTTTATCGGTCCTCGAAGTGTCACTGACGATTTAATTGGAATGGGTATTGATCCTGAAAGAATCACTGCCCTGAAAGCTGGTGTGGAAGTTAAGATAGGAAAATTTAGATTGATCGCTACACAAGCCTACCACAGCGATCAATATGCAATTGGTCTGGTAATTCATACCCGGCAAAAAACAATTTATCTCAGCGGGGATACTCTTTATCGATCAGATTTGGCACAAGATGTTGTTGATCATTGCAGTCAGGATATTGATCTTGTTTTGATCTGTATAAACGGGAAGTTGGGCAATATGAATATTGACGAGGCCGTTAATGTTGTAAAACAACTCCAACCACGTGTTGCCGTACCCATGCATTATGGTCTCTTCGCCGAAAATACGATAGATCCGGAAGCGTTTGTCAGCAAATGTAACGAGATAGGGATCAGCACTTCTCTGTTTACTGTTGGGAAATCAGTAAACCTAAACAAGTTACTTTTGAGAATTGAAAATGAAGATAACTGAAATAAGACCATTGCTCTGTGATGCCTACCGTACGAATTGGGTATTTGTCAAAGTGATCACCGATTCTGGAATTTACGGAGTAGGTGAAGCCACTCTTGAACATAACGAACTTTCCGTAGCCAAAGCCATCGAACAGATCGGTGAAAACCTTATTGGCAAAGATCCACACGCAATTGAAGCGTTCTGGCATAACACCTACCGTGACAGTTACTGGCAGGGCGGTGCGGTAATCATAAGTGCCATGGCTGCCATCGAAATGGCCATGTGGGATATCAAAGGTAAGGATCTTGGCGTTCCTGTATATCAATTATTGGGCGGTAAACTCCGGGATCAAATACCCTGTTATGCCAACGGATGGTTTGCGTCGGCGCAAACACCAGAGAAGTTTGCCGTTAAAGCCAAAGAAGCTTTGAAACTGGGATTCACGGCTTTGAAATGGGATCCTTTTGGCAGTGCCTGGCAGTTTCTGAACTGTAAAGAGTTGGAATTTGCAATGGATTGTGTGGCCGCGGTCAGGGAAGCTGTTAAGAACAACGCACTGCTTCTCATTGAAGGGCATGGTCGTTTTGATGTTCCTACGGCAATCAGGATTGGTAAAGAATTAGAGAAATTTGATATTCACTGGTTTGAAGAACCGATCCCTCCAAACGATTTTGAAGGGATGGCTGAGGTACGACGAAACATCGGTGTTCCCGTAGCCGCTGGTGAACGTATTTTTAACAGATTCCACTTCAAGACTTTTTTAAATATGGGTTGCGCCGACTATATTCAGCCTGACGTCAGTCATGTGGGTTTGGGTGAACTTAGAAAAATTGCGACTCTTGCCGAAAGCTACCATATACCAATTTGTCCGCATAATCCATCAGGTCCTGTTGCCAATGCGGCGACATTGCAGGTAGCAGCCTGCTGCCCTAACATGTACCTTTTGGAAACCATGGCGGCTGATGTACCAACTCGAAGTAAAATTGCCAGGGAAACACTAGAGCTGAAAAATGGATATATGCTCATACCGGACGCTCCCGGCTTAGGTGTTGACATTAATGAAGAAGAAATCGCAAAGCATCCCTACCAGCCGCATCGTCTCAGACATTATGACAATACTCTAACGGATATTCGACCGGTGGATGAAGCTGTTTACTATTCGGTGAAAGAGTAAAGGGCATAAATTCTGAGTAAGAAATTAGCATATTTCAGATAGACGTAATTAAAAAAAGGAGGTGAGAAAGTAATGAATTCATTGAAAGGAAAGAAAGCCCTTGTCACCGGAGGAGCATCGGGAATTGGAAAGGCCATTGTTGAGGAGTTGGCTTCGTTGGGTTCCGAGGTTTTTATCCATTATCACACCAACCGGGAGTCTGCGGAACAGTTGGCAATGGACATAGCGAAGAAGGGTGGAATTGCCTACACAGGTGGGGCTGATCTTACCTCTGAGAGGGAAATAAAAATCCTGGTTAAAAAAGTCAGCAATTCATTTGGTGGCCTTGACGTTCTTGTCAACAATGCAGGCGATTTGGTCGGTAGAAAATCTCTCGAAGAGATGACTATTGAGTTTTACAGAAAAGTCTCAGCCATCAATCTTGACTCTATGATTCTCGTTATCAAAGAAGCTTTGTCCCTTATGAAGAATCGGGGTGGAGCCAGCATTGTAAATCTTTCTTCAGAGGCAGGGAGGAGAGGCTGGGGAGAGCGTGCAGGTGCACTTGCCTACTCCACAACCAAAGGAGCGATTCTTACTCTGACCCGCGGTCTTTCAACTGAATTGGCTCCATATGGAATACGAGTTAATGCTGTGGCACCTGGTTTGATTTTAGGTTCAAATTTACACTCGATTCATACCGCCAAAGAAACAAAGAAAAATGCCATCAATAATATCCCTCTGAAAAGAGCCGGCACGTGTGAGGATACGGCACGAGCTGTCGCTTTCCTGGCCAGTGAATACAATGGGTTTATCACTGGGGCGACTCTGGATATCAATGGTGGTATTTACGTGGCTTAATGTCTGATTGACCGGATATTCCACTGGAGGTCACCCTTAATTAAAGAATCGCTTGA
>JAOZLO010000251.1 GCA_029934775.1 Desulfocapsaceae bacterium | reverse complement strand
AACAGGGTTTAGACCTTAAACAAATCTCCGATGAAACAAAAATCACCCTTGCAAACCTTAAAGCAATGGAAGATGACAATTTCAATTCACTTCCTGCAGAAGCTTTTGCTCGTGGTTTTTACACTCTGTATGCCAATACTCTCGCCCTGTCCCCGGAAGAAGTGCTGCGTCTTTATGCTCAGGAGAAAGCTCAACACTCCAGCACAAAGAAAGATCGCCTGGCACCTCCGCCCGGAAAAATGGCTAAGAAGGTAGGCAATATGGCCGAACGGCCTACAGTAATGCCCGTGTCCTGTACCGGGTTAATCATTTTTTTCCTTCTGCTGATCGGAGCCTTCTTAAGCTGGTATTTTTCCTGGAATCCAGCCACTTTCCTTAGTGAAAAGTTAAGAGGTTTCCAGAAAACTCCAGACTCACAACAGATCACTGAAAGTACGACACAATCCAAGAAAAAAACTCCACTTTTTAAGATAGTACAGGTGAAAAAAGATGAGCAGGCCGGCAAAGAACCTACGCCAGAACAATCAGATCAAAAAAGCCTTCCGAACCAGTAATGGCTGCAATCTCAAGGGAAACTGAGGCTATTGTTCTCGATTGTTTTGAGCACGGTGAATCAGATGTGATTCTTACCTTGTTAAGTCGTGACGCCGGCAGACTTTCTGTAATCGCTAAAGGGGCAAAACGGTCAAAAAAACGCTTCGTCAATAAACTGGAACTCTTTTCTTTCCTTCACATCACTTATCAAATATCACCAAATCGAAATCTCAGTTTCCTGTCAGAGGCAGAGCTTCATACCAGTTTCCTTAATATCCGCCAAAATTTTTGTTTATACACCACAGCATCAATCCTCAGAGAATTTCTGCTGATAACCATCCGGGAGGGTGAGGCTGATGAACAACTATTCCGTCTTTCTCTCTGGGCACTCCACAATATCGACAGGCATCTGCAGCCTCTGGCAATACTGGCACTTTTTCTGATAAATTTTTACGGGATTATAGGCTATCGACCTGATTTCACTGGTTGCAATATGTGTAACAAACAGACGACTGTCAATCGCAGGTACAGCTTCGACACAACTACCGGCGGCCTCATCTGCCCTGACTGTTCTCGCCAGGGGCAGAGACTTGTCCGTCTATCCCATGGCACAATTAAAATGCTGCAGTCAGCCCAGATTCAACCACTGGAAAGATTACATCGTCTGAAAATCTCGGGAAACCTTTTACAGGAATCACTTTCACTACTGCATGATTACGGCAGGCAGTTGTTTCAAAGGGAAATTATTTCCTGGAGACTGCTGCAAAAACAACAGTCAGCCAACCACGACAAACCAAAATACAGATAAACAGGCTACAGGGGGAAAGAAACCGTTTTTAAAACATGCAACTCCATGATAATGCGTATATAGTAACATTCATGAAAATCCGTATCTTTTCGACTCTCCTGTTTTTCACACTGATCTGCGCAGGCTGCTTTCTCCTTTTTCTACCATACCTTGCCGACACATATCTGTTCCCGAGAATAGTACATAATCTCCCATTCGCAGAAAAAAAAATCAGTCTTTCAAGAATTTCACTTTGGAAACTGCGGGGGACTGCCACCTTTGCAGATAAGGATCAAAACACACTCTCCTTACCTGGAATTGAATTCAACTTCAGCCCCAGATCACTTCTCAAGAGAAGAATCGACAGCATCCTGATTGATGGAGGCACCCTCCATCTCAACCTGGACAATCTAAATCAAAAAAGACACAACAATAAACAACAAACATCGAAACAACACAACAAGCCGTCACCCTTCATTTTACCGATAGCCTGTAACACTTTTATCATTAAAGACATCTCTTTCATTTTACACAGTGGTGGAAAGAAATATCATTTCGTCATAAATGGACATCTTAATACAAATTTCAAAGACCTGGAGAGTGGGAAAAAACAATTCAGTTCCGTAACCGCAAAATTTCATTCAACAGGAGCCCTAACTCTTTTTTCAGAGGCGACTTTACAACCTAAAAATGAAGCTCATGAACTCTTATTCACCGTCTCCTCTCCTGATATTTCTCGTATTACATATCTTTTCCCGGAGATAAGAAAATTTTCCCCGGAAGGACAACTTGCTCTTTCAGGCAGCCTTGAGGTTGAAGATCTTAAACAGATATCTAAACTACAGGCAACAGCGCACCTTTCGAAATTCAGAAGTGTCCTGGGATCCGTTATTCTAGGCGATATCTCCTCCCAAAAACCACTCACTATCACAGTGAAAAAAGACAAAGAGACAATCTATTCAGAAATCAAAAATCTTCTTTTAGCATCTCCACAGGAAAGCTCAGTAGACATGCGAGGAGAGTACAGCCTGGAAAATAAAACATTTACAGGAACAGGGAAGGTTGCAATCCAGACCATTCCCCTGCCAATAAACTTTTTGTTTTCCGGAAATCAAACTGCTTCAGAAACATGGCTCAAATTTAACAGTTCGACTGATTCTTTTTCAATCGGAGAGGCTTCACCTCTGCTTTTCGACCCTTTGTCCATTCATGGGGAGATGAACATCAGCAAAGAAATTATTACCGGAAAAGTAAATGCTTCTGTTAACAGAATATCTTTGCCATCAGAAAAAGTAGAATTCCAGGATATCTCCCTCTCACTCCCATTGCAGTTCCCTTTTAATGACAAAAACAGTTCTGCAGGAACCTTCAGGGTGGGCTCAATTGACTACAATTCGACGCCAAGTGGATCGATTACCGGAAAGATCAGTCTCAATTCAGCAGGTGTTTTGTTCTCAACTCGTGCCGTCAGCCCCTTCGCTCCTGATCTCCAGGTACAATGTGCTGGTACCCTCACCATGGACAAACAGGGTGAATTAACGTGTCATATTCCGGAAACTCACATAGATTCTGTATCTTTTCCACCTTTTTTAAATATTCCACCAGAGATCTCAATTGAAGGAGACCTCTCAGTAAAGGCGGAGTTCTCAGCTACTGAGAAGAATATGGGAGGCAGGCTCCATCTGCAGTTCAATGATGGCACAGTAAATATATCAGAAAATCAATTATCCTCAATTAACGTAGCCATATCCCTCCCCAACCTGCCTCTCCTGCAGAGTAGTCCCAGCCAACTCTGTACGATAGGATCTATGCAATTTGGCAACATCAATTTTTCCGATGCAAAAGTCTATTTCCGTCTTGAGAATCCCAAGTCAATATTTATTGAAAAATCCACTTTTGCATGGTGCGGAGGTAAGGTTGAAAGCGGAGGTTTCCGACTCTCAACAACAAAACAGGAATTAGAAGCCACCCTCTACTGTGACCGATTGAATTTCACTCAGCTTCTCAGTCAATTTGGTATTGAAGATACAGAGGGAGAAGGCTCCCTCAATGGAAGGCTCCCCATACTCTTATCAGAAAATTCCATTACATTCGATGACGGTTTTCTCTTTTCTACCCCGGGAGACAGTGGTATTGTTCGCTTTAACAATAGTTCCCAGCTCCGCCAGGGAATGGGAGCTATTGACCAGACGCCCTACCTTGATTATTCTATGCAGGCATTGGAGAATTTCTCTTACAACTGGGCCAAACTGACCTTCAACAGTCAGGAGGAAGATCTCCTGATCAAAATGCAAATTGATGGTAAGCCCGCGGTTCCGTTACCATTTGGCTACAAAAAAGGATATATTGTCCCATCTGAAAAGGGCCCGGGACTACAACATCCGATACTACTGGATGTAAACTTTCGTCTTCCCATGGCACACCTGTTTCAATATGGGAAAAACATGCAATCCATTATGGAGAATATGTGAAATGAATTTATTTAAGAGCACTATTGTCTACAGCTTTATCTTGACAGCCACTCTCATTTTTTCGTCATGTACAAAACATGAAGTTGAAGTCAAACCAGTTGAAATCAAACCAATTCATATTACAATTGATATCAATATCAAAGTGGATAGAGCACTTGATGATTTTTTCGGAGATTTGGATGATGTCCAGGCTGAATAATAACTACACAATCAAAAAGAGGCATACCATGTTGAAAAAAGCAACAACAATCCCTTTTATACTTCTCCTCGTTACAACCTTCTTCCTCTCAGTATCCGTTGTCCAATCGGCATCAATTAAAGATAGGATGGCTGCCCGAATACCCACTATCAATGCATTAAAAAATAAAGGTGCCATTGGGGAAAACAACAAGGGTTTTCTAGAATTCAGAGGAGGAGGAAAACCACAGAAAGATACAGTTAACGCGGAAAATAAGGACCGGGGAAAAGTCTATCAGGCTATTGGGAAAAAACAGGGCGCTTCAGCAACACTCGTCGGTCAACGTCGCGCCAAAACAATTGCGGCAAAGAGCAAGTCCGGCCACTGGTTACAAAAATCAAATGGCAGCTGGTACAAAAAATAATCCTCCTGCAGATGAAGATAGAATCAGGAAAAGATACCCTGTTTGAAATCGACTCAATTGAGGAAGATTTTGAATTCAATGAACGTGTGGTCGAAGTTTTTGACGATATGCTGGACCGCTCTGTTCCATTTTATACTGAGGTTATCAGTTCAAGCGCACGACTGCTCGACTGTTTCCTGCACACCAATGACACAGTTTACGATCTTGGCTGTGCAACGGGAACGACGCTGCTGGAGTTCTCCCGCCTCCTAAAAGACAAAGGGTTGAAGTTTGTCGGCATTGACAACTCTGCACCGATGCTTGACAAAGCCAGGTTAAAATCAGAACTGTATTCCAAAACGAATACACTCTCATTTCTTGAAGAAGACATCACAAAGCTCCATCATCCGGGTGCCGGTGGTTTCATTGTGAACTACACCCTGCAGTTTATCCGGCCTCTCCAACGCGAAAATTTCATACGACGAATCTACAGCAATCTTCGCCCCGGAGGAATCCTCCTGCTCAGCGAAAAGGTTATCAGTCATGACCGGCGTCTGAACCGTGAATATATCGATATTTACCATCGCTTCAAAAAAACAAAAGGCTATTCCGAACTGGAGATTGCCAGGAAAAGAG
>JAOZLO010000250.1 GCA_029934775.1 Desulfocapsaceae bacterium | reverse complement strand
ATAAAAACCTGCTGAGAAAAAAGGATGATGAGGCGAGACATATAACGAAAATAATTGTTAATGGCCAAGTGGATAAAGTTTTTTCCAGTCTTGCCCGGGAAGATTATTTTCAAGAGATGGCACTTGTTTATCTCCCTCATACTCACAAAGACACAAGACACCACTATTACGAGCTGTTAATGAAGCTTAAACTCAAAGATTTCGCTAAAAAACTCACCGGAGAAGTGCAGGAAGACGAAAAGCCAAAGGTTGTAGCAGTAGATGATTCACGTATGATCCTGAAAATCTATAAGGCTACATTACATGAGATGGGCTATGATCCGGTGCTTTTTGAGTTTCCTGCTTCGGCCCTGGAATGGCTGCTGGGTGAAAAACCTCTCATGGTACTGACTGATCTGAATATGCCCGATATAACTGGGGTTCAGCTGACAGAAGAGATACGAAAAAAATATGATTCAGAGGAATTGCCGGTGATTATGGTTACCACTCAGAATGAGGTTAATGATAACAATGCGGCAAAAAAAGCAGGCGTGAACAAGATCATCAATAAACCCTTCAACGCTGAATCATTAAGGGCAGCCATGGATGAGTTCATTGCAGATTGAGGATCAGTTTGAGTAATTTATAGGTGAATCCCCACAGGTAATAGTCTTCGAGTGGAAAGGCGAGGAAGAGTTGATCGGGTCGAAGTTCTACTTTTCTGTGTCGTTTTTTATCTTGAAAATCTTCAGAATTGAGCCAGTGTATACTCTGCACTTCTTCAGGATTGATTACAATTGACGGCTTATCCCGCAGAGCAAAGATAAAAGGCTGTACCCAAATTGGGTTTTGCAGATCTCTGCCTGCAGGAGTTACAGGAAGATGTTTCTGCATTGTCTCAGGGGTGAGATGGATACCGACTTCTTCAGCAGTTTCCCTGATACATGTTTCCAGCAGGGTGGCATCTTTTTCTTCTTTTCTTCCACCGGGAAAAGAGAAGTGCCCTGACCACGGGTCCAGGGGGTGGGCGGCTCTTCTGAGAATCAGGAAACTTTCTTTCGGGGTGAGGCATTTGATTATGGCAACAGCAGCAGTAGCTGTCTGTGCAGGTAGTAACATATTTCGTGCCTCTCCAGTTCTGGGAGGTTGTCCGAGAATATTATTTTAAAGGCAGACTTTGCAGGCAACTCGAATACCATAGTCTCACCACAGAGAGCACAGAGGACACAGAGAAAAAACATAATGTCCTGTGGGCCGTCTGAAGGTTTTTATGATAACTGCCGTCAGTCGATCTTTTCCCTTCTCTGTGCTCTCTGTGTCCTCTGTGGTTAAAGCTTTTCCGGAGTCGGAGTTTATGCCCTGGCTTTATAAGGGTGCTTACCTGTTTTTTATGACAGGGTTTCAGGAGTAAGGTGCTAAGAGCGTTCTTTTTTCAGGCTGAAATAGAGCACCGGTACCGCCATCCGACTGACCAGAAGTGAGGCGATTTCACCAAACATAAGTGAGATGGCAAGGCCCTGGAATATTGGATCGGCGAGGATCACCGACGCTCCAATGACTACAGCAAGTGCTGTCAACAGCATTGGTCGAAAACGAATCGCTCCTGCGTCCACCACTGCTTTTTCAAGAGGTTCGCCTTCCCTGATGCGCAGCTCGATAAAATCAATAAGAATGATAGAATTACGTACAACGATACCGGCACCAGCCATAAATCCAATCATTGAAGTGGCAGTAAAAAAGGCTCCGAATCCCCAATGAGCGGGAAGGATGCCGATAAGAGAGAAGGGGATGGCTGCCATAACCACCAGTGGTGTGAAGTAGTTTTTAAACCAGCCCACCATGAGCATATAGATAAGGATCATGACAACACAGAAAGCAAGCCCCAGATCTCGGAAAACTTCAAGGGTAATATGCCATTCCCCATCCCATTTCATGGAAGGTTCGGATTCTGAGAATGGCTGTTTCATATTGTAAATTTTTACTTGCTCCTCTCTGCCGCCAAAATCACGGCCATCGAGTTCTGCGAGCTTTTTGTTCATCTCCAGGATTGCGTAGACCGGACTTTCCACCAGACCAGCAACATCTGCGGTGACATAGATGACCGGTTTGAGGTTTTTTCTGTAGATTGGCTGTTCGACCTCCTGTTCCGATACATGCACAAGTTCACGTAAAGGGACCAGGGGAGCTCTAGGATTGGTTTCAGATCTGAGAGAAATATTGAGCAGTGTTTCAACTCTGGCCCGATATTCCGGAGGCAGTTCAAGGACAATGCTGACACTCTCTTTTTCCAGGGGTTGATGGTAGAGATCAAGAGCAACTCCTTTTACTGCGATTGAAATGGCGCGGGTGACCTGTTGCTCTGAAATACCGTTCAGGGCAGCTTTTTCCTTGTCCACGGTAATGATCTTACGATTCCTTGTCTCTTCCTGAAACCAGTCGATATCGACAACACCCTCGGTGGAACTGAGAATTCCTTTCACCTCTCTTGCCAGTTTTACCCGAGCCTCGTTTGAAGGACCGTAAATTTCGGCAACAATGGTCTGCAGAACTGGTGGCCCGGGAGGAACCTCTGCTACGGCAACAGATGCACCATACGTTTTTGCTATTGCAGATATTGCAGGTCGTACTCTTTTGGCAATATCATGGCTTTTCAAAGTTCGTTTGGATTTTGGCAGCAGGTTTACCTGAATATCAGCAACCGTCGGTCCCTGTCGCATAAAGTAGTGACGGACAAGGCCGTTAAAATTGTAAGGGGAGGCTGCTCCGGTATAAATCTGGTAATTTAAAACCATTGGATCTTCACTGATAACATCAGCCATTTCCATAGCTACCCGGGCTGTGTGCTCAAGAGTGGAGCCTTCAGGCATATTAAGGATTATCTGGAATTCACTTTTGTTGTCAAACGGCAGCATCTTGACTTTAACCATCCCCAGGTAGACCATGGAGCATGAACCAAGCAGCAGACAGGTAATGACAAAATAAAAGAACCCCCTCCACGCCGTATGAGCCAGTAGAGGATCCATGATTTTGTGATAGAGTCGGGTGAAGAAATCATCGGGAACAGTTTCATGATCATGTGAACCACCTGACACTTTCTGCTCTTTGAGAATGTGGGTTGCAGCCCATGGGGTCACTGTAAAGGCGATAATGAGAGAGAAGATCATCGCCGCGGATGAACCGATAGGAATCGGACGCATATAAGGACCCATCAGGCCACCAACAAAGGCCATGGGGAGAATGGCGGCAATTACAGCCCAGGTTGCGAGAATAGTGGGGTTACCAACTTCCTCTACGGCTTCTATGGCGACTTCGGTTATTGATCTACCGCTGTTCTTTGAGAGTCGAAGATGGCGGACTATGTTTTCTACCACCACAATAGCATCATCGACCAGGATGCCGATCGAGAAAATCAGGGCGAACAGGGTGATTCTGTTGAGGGTGTAGCCATAAAGGTAAAAAACGAGCAGGGTAAGAGCTAGAGTCGATGGTATTGCAAGCATGACTATGATAGACTCTCGCCACCCTAGAAAAAAGAGGATAAGCAAGGCTACTCCAAACACCGCAATACCCATATGAAGGAGGAGTTCGTTTGATTTCTCTGCAGCGGTTTCACCGTAATTTCTGGTAATGGTTACCTGCAGATCTGAGGGAATAAGGGTTCCTCTGAGACTCTCCACCCGTTCTTCTATGTCTTTTACGACGGAAACTGCATTGGCTCCCGGTCTTTTTGCTATAGAGAGCGTGACGGCGGCTTCACGACTCTTTTTTCCGCCTTCACCATACAGTACATAATTTGACGGTTCTTCAGGGCCGTCGACAATTGTAGCGACTTCCTCAAGATAGACAGGTTTGCCGCCATAGGCACCCACTACAATTCTGCTGATATCCTTACTGTTTTGAAGGAAAGTACCAGTTTGCAGAAGGATTTCCTGGTCCAGCGACCGGAGGCTGCCGGAATGCGACTGGCTGTTGACCTGTTGAATTCTTGGTGCAAGTTCATCAAGTGTCAGGTTGCGTGAGGCAAGTAATAGAGGATCAAACTGAATGGTGAGTTGCCTTTTGGTACCTCCTATAATTGTCGTTTCAGCAACATCGCTGATATTGTTAATGGAATCATCAACCTGTGCCGCCAGACGTCTCAAAACGAAGTGGTCGTAATTTTTACCATGGAAGGTGAGTGCCATGATCGGTACATCATCGATGGTATGGGGTTTTATAAGCGGTTTCTGGACGCTTCCGGGAATCCTGTCATAATTTGTTGCGAGCTTCTGGTTCAGCCTTACTATGGACGTTTCAAGACTTTCTCCCACATAGAATCGCACCACCAGTAAACTCTGGCCCTGCATGGAAGTAGAGTAGATATATTCAACCCCCGGCAGTTCGTAGAGGAGTTTTTCCATGGGGATGGAGAGTCGTTCTTCCACCTCCTTTGGAGATGCCCCGGGCATGGAAACCAGGACATCGATCATCGGCACTTTTATTTGTGGTTCCTCTTCCCTTGGCAGCATCACAATAGCGAGATATCCAAGCAGCAGGGAGGCTACAATGCCCAGGGGGGTCAGTTTAGATTTGACGAAGGCGGCAGCAAGGCGACCTGCAAATCCTATTGTATCAGTATTGTTTGCTTTCATATTCTACAATTATTTTTTGTTACTGGATGGCCAGTGGTTGACCGTCAACTAAATTGAGTCCTTTTGAGATAATAACAATCTCATTTTCATTCAAGCCGCTCAAAATTTCTATACGATCATTGGATTTTGCCCCGGATCGAACAAGGCGCAGCCTGGCTTTGCCGTTAACTTCTACAAAAACCCTTTCCATCTGTCCATACCTGGTGAACGCTGAAACAGGTATAGTGAGTGTTTTCGCAGGAGCCATTTCCAGAGTTATCCTGGCAAATTGACCTGATCGTAGTCGTGGGTTGTTCGGGATATTGAGTTTAATCGGCGCGGTGCGTGAGGAAGGGTCAGCGGTGGGAGCAACTTCTGCAACTTCTCCCGGTACTTTCAGGCTTATGGAGGGAATAAAGACCGAGAGGATGTCTT
>JAOZLO010000021.1 GCA_029934775.1 Desulfocapsaceae bacterium | reverse complement strand
TGAAAACCACGCTGAACGGTTATCATCTTAACAAATTCAGCTCCCATATCCACATTGGACTGCTCCAGTGAATTGGTGAAAACATTCCCTAGTTCAGCACCGGGGAATCCTGTACGTGGCTGACCTGAAGTACTGGTTTCTGTGTAAAGGTTATTGCCTTCAAGCGACAGCCCATTGGGGTTCATAAATTTACCCAGAACCAGTTGCGAAATTTTGACCTGCTCACCATTCGAATAAGACGCAATTACGATACCTTCAGGGTCTATGTCTATTCCGGTAACTTCACCTGCTGCAAAACCGTTTTGATCTCGGGAAATTACAATGGATTCACTGTTGAATTGGGTTGTTTCAAAAGTGACTTCAATGGCCGTATCTGCCGCGCCGTTGGCCCAGGCTATAACAGGTATATCATCTGTCGTATCAGCAGGTGGATCGAGGGCAGCATTTGTAAGTATACCGTCCTCTGTAAACTCGAGTGTGGTGACACCGTCACCTTCAATAACAGTTTCAGTGCTATCTTCAGTGCTCCATGCCCAGTTCCATATATTTTCAGCAGTTTTGATAAAATATGTGGTGAGAAGATGCGGATTGCCAAGGGAATCAAAAATCTGTGTGGAGGATGAATAGTTGAATGTAGCCGGGTCCTCTATATCAAGACCGCCTAGACCGCCAGCTAAGATGGCTTCGCTGGAGTCAAGGTTTGTGTTCAGTGAAAGAGCTGTGGTGGCATTTCCAGCAATCAGCCCTTCACTTGAAACCAGAATATCACGTGCATCTCCGGCAATCAGGTTGCCATCTGCATCATATTCCTTGCCTTGCACCCGTAACCCCTCAGGATTGGTAAGATAACCATCTTCATCAAACCTGAAGGATCCTGCCCTGGAATAATAATCTGTCAAGTTCCCAGGTTCTTTCAGGATGAAGAAACCATCACCCTCAATAGCTACATCTAAACTTGATTCTGTTGATTCAAAAGTGCCCTGGCTGAACATGTTGTCGACTGTGGACATGCCTACCCCTCGTCCTATCTGGGATACCCCGCCAGAGCCATTAATGTTACTTGATAAAAGATCAGCAAAAACGGTACGAGCACCTTTATACCCGACGGTGTTTGTATTAGCCAGGTTATTGCCGATAACACTCATAGCCTGACCGTTGGTGTTCAAACCGCTGACACCACTGTACAGTGCGCTGGATATTCCCATTATTTCCTCCCTCCCTTGAGAGCCTGTATGTTGTACCCATCCATGGGAATCAGATCATTTTAAATTTATTCAACAATTTCTGTAACACTTTCTGTCACAGCAGCTACTGTATCAAGTGTATCCAGTGTCTGTTGCTCATTTCCTTCATCTTCTTCGGTGGTCGAGGTTTCTGTTTTGGTTCCAGGTTCGTACACTCCCAGTATTTCACTAAAAGTAATTGATCCTGCCAGAGTTACCAGTGTCTCTCCGGACTCTTCATCCATGTCGATACCGGTTACCTCAGATTTAACCAGAGATACGACCGCGACACTTTCCCCATCTACCGCCTTGGCACTCACAGCAACAGTATAATCACCCAATGAGGCGGTATCTCCTTCTACAGTCAAACCATCCCATGTGATAAAATGATTGCCCTCAGTCAGGTCAACTCCTTTCAAAGTAGCTACAGTTACGCCATTATGTTGAAGAGAAAGAGTTACCTCGGTAGCATCTCCATCAAGTTGATAGCCGACCTCAACCGGATTTCCTTCAAATTCGAAATCATCACCATAATAAACTACTTCTTTTCCTAAAGTACTGAGCGCAGAGAGTCTGTCTGAGTCTGCACTTGAGGCGACCAGGCTTTCCATGCTTTCATTTAAGGTAAACAACTGCTCCAGGGAACTGAACTGGGCCAGCTGTGCTGTAAATTCAGTTGGATCATCAGGATTAAGGGGATCCTGGTTTTGTAACTGAGCGACCAGAAGTGTGAGAAAGTCTTCCTTTCCCATACTGGTCTCTTCAGTTGTTGCAGTGCTGCTTGACGCACTTGAGGTTGCTGCAGTCTGGTTTAGTACATCTATATAATTACTCATCATTACACCTATGCGATTATATTTACACCTGTTGACAATCCGATAGACTGCTCAACTGCTTCTTCTAATATTGTATCAAAATCATTCTGGTTTTGAGTTTTTGAGGTGGGTACTGAGAAATCTTTTTGCTGGGAAAAGTTTTGTTCAAAAAGATCAAAATCAGGGGCGGAATCAGATCCTGAAGTGACTGCAATATTCTCGACAGTGTAGCCCATATCTTCAAGGACATTCCGCAGTTTTGTCATGTTCCTTTCCATGATTTCTCGAACATGCTGGCTCTGGGCAAGAACATTAGCTTTAATGGAACCTTCCTTCAGAGTGAGATCAATTTTCAGTTCACCAAGTTCTTCCGGATGAAGTTGTAAGCTGATTTTGGTACCATTGGCTCTGTTATTGATCTGAAAACGTTCTACTACCTGTTGTATTACGTCCTCTTCATAGACAACGGTACCTGAGGGTAAAATTCTCGGTTTGATACCGTTTTGGGTTTGACTGGCCTGCATGTCCGGACTGAGGGTAGAAATATGCTGGAAACTACCTGGTTGTTCTGGTGAAAGTGGATTGTTTGATTGCAGGGTTGTAGAAGATTGCTGACCGTTTGTGCTGCTTTGCTGGTCGCTGTTCTGGGTGTTTTGTCCGGAATCCGTTTTTTCTCCACCAATAATTTTAGCATCGAAGTACTGGGCCAGCATATCCTGACGTAACGCTGAGATTTTGGATACAGGTTTCTCTGAAACTGTAGCCTGTTCAACGATTTGACTAGTCATCAGCCAGCCAGGCTTTGTCCACGTTTCTCCTGGATTCTGAAGTGCGTCAGTATCAACTGTGGTCTGAATAGAAATTGTTCCAGTTTCACTACCCATGGTAATCTGCTGCAATTGCTGAAGGAGTGTATTGTTTTGAGCCATTGCCGAAACAGGCGTGCCATTGTTTCGGGGGAGAGTTGCAGCAATATCTATCTCTACAGGTGTAACAGTAGTTCCAGCAGGAGACAGAGAGGGAGAAGTAGTATTGCCGGTTGACAACGGCAAGAATTCTTTGGTTGCGGGCTGTATTGCAGGTACTTCACTCACATTTTGTCCGGATAGAGCTTTTTGATCAATATGACCAGCAGCTACCGGAAGTTCTTTTGCCAAAACTTGCGCAGGCAACTCTTTTGGTTTATTGAGTTCCACTGATACAGGAAGTTTTTCAACCATAGCCTGTGGAGCCTGTTCTTTTGCTAAAACCTGTGAAAGCGGTGTTTTTTGTTCAGTGAGATCCGATAGTACTGGAGGTTCTTTTCCAGAAACTTCTGAAGGCAATTCTTTTTGGCCCTTTGGTTCGAGTAACTGTGAAAGCGGTGTTTTTTGTTCAGTGAGATCCGATAGTACTGAAGGTTCTTTTCCAGAAACTTCTGAAGATAGTTCCTTTTGGCCCTTTGGTTCGAGTAATACAGTAAGTTCTTTGTCATTAATAACGAGTTTTTCACTCTCAGTATCAGAAGTGCTGACAGGTTCAATGACTTCGGAAAGATTTTGTTTAAAGAAATCCTTTGCTGTAATTTGCTCTGGCTCTTTTAAAGAAACATCTTCCGGAATGAACTCAGCTGCTTCAAGAGAAGGAGAATCTGTAACAGCCTGGTCTTTTGTCGGGGTTGATTTATTAGATGAGGTGGTTGATGCGTCCTGAGTTGTCTTTGCTATAGCTTTTTCAAGATGGGGGCTGAACGGAGTCAGGGTATCTCTGGTGAGTGTTGTGTCGGTTGGGATTGACTTTGGCGCTGTTTGAATAATCGCTACTTGCGTCATTGTTTTCACTCGAGTTGCAAAGTTGAAAAAGTTCTGCTCAGTTGGGTTGCTTTTTGCCCCGAACTCTGATCCAGAATTTTTGCGGCAGATTTAACTTTCATATTTGCCAGAAGATCAGCAGCCAGTTGCTGATCAAGACCGGCAATTGCCATTGATGCTTTAGCAGGATTCATTTTCTCATATATTTTAGCTAAATCCTGTAGCCGTTTTTTTTCCTCAGCTGATTTCTCTTCGAGAAGAGATTCTATTTTCTTCTGTAACTTCTCGAGCTGCTCAAGCTTAGTATCTATTACGGCAAGTTTCTTATCGACACCCTCCTCAAGGGTCTTTAGTTCCTTTTTTTTCATGACCATTTCGACACGATCTTTTCTAATATTTGCTCTCTCCCGGGCGATAACATTTTGCAGTCTGCGTTCTTCAACTGATGAAAACTCATACGAATCACTGGAAATATTAGAATCAATTGAATCAGCAGCATGGAGTGAAAAACAAACTGAAAAAAACAGTAGTGTGGTTACCGGGTAGATGCAGTATTTTGGAGAAATTTTCATAGTTTTGCTTCCTTCATAATGTGGATTGCCTGAGTTTTGCTTTTCTCAGTGTTCTCTGTCGATTTACCGTTCACCGTCATACCTGACTATTGCAATTTCATCGAGCATTGCAGCTTCTTTTTTGTCAAGATATTGTCTCCATAAGCGGTTTTGCTGTTCTTTCAAGCTCTCCATAATTTGCCTTTCCTTGCTTTTTTCAATCAACTTCTGACGCTCCTGCCGCAGGGTTTTCGATTTTTCCTGAAGCTTTTTGGTAATCGCGAGAATATTATTTTTTAGAAAGTTAATTTGATTCTCATAATTTATGAGATCTAAAATCGGGATAGTTTTACTTTGGAGTTCTTCAGCTTTCCTGATAAGGGAATCGAGTTTTCTGTTTTCTGTATACAGTTTTTCTTTGACTATTTTTTTCTCTTTTTGGGCAGTAAAAAGACGCCCTGCGGCAATATCCTCCAATCGCTTTCTATGATCCAGTACGGTGTCAAGTTGAAATGGTTTCATGGCTTATTAGAACCGTTGAGGGAGGTGTCTGTTTTTCTTCTGTTTTTTCTTTCTGGTTCTTCATCTTTTCTGTCACTGAGAAGGACTCCCAGTTGCTCAAGTGAGGTATCAAGTGTCGTTATCTGATTATAATCTTGCTTTAAAAAGTCATTAATTGCGTCAATTTTGCTGATTGCAAAATCAATTTTAGGATTGGATCCTTTTGCATATGCACCGATATTGATAAGATCTTCGGCTTCTTCATAACTGGCCAGAACATCTCTTGCTTTACCGGCAAGTTCAAGGTGACGGGGGGGAATGATATCCCGCATTACACGGCTTGCAGAGTTGAGAATATCTATTGCAGGAAAATGATTTTTTGCAGCGAGAGTTCTCGACAAAACGATATGGCCATCGAGGATGGATCTCACAGAGTCTGCAACGGGTTCTGTGAGATCGTCACCATCAACAAGGACAGTGTACAATCCGGTGATTGTACCCTGATTTCTAAATCGTCCCGCCCGTTCAAGCAGTTTTGGCAATGTTGCAAATACTGAAGGCGTGTAACCTTTAGTGGTTGGAGGTTCTCCAATTGCCAGACCTATCTCACGCATGGCCATGGCAAAGCGGGTAACGGAGTCCATCATAAGGAGTACATTTTTACCCTGGCTGCAGAAGTATTCAGCGATGGAAGTAGCCACAAAAGCGCCACGCATTCGGAGTAAGGGTGGCTGATCCGAGGTAACCACCACAATCACCGAGCGTGACAGACCCTCTTTCCCAAGATCTCTCTCAATAAATTCACGAACTTCTCTACCTCTTTCACCGATAAGGGCAATTACGTTTATGTCCGATTTGGAGTACTTTGCCATCATTCCAAGCAATACACTTTTACCGATCCCGGAACCCGCCATAATTCCCATGCGCTGCCCCAATCCACACGTAAGGAGACCGTTGATAGCACGAACTCCAAGATCGAGAGTTTCGGTGATATTTTGCCGTTCCATGGGGCCTGGAGGAAGAGAGTAAAGAGATTTTCTTTCAGTAAGAAGGGGGGATGGAAGTCCATCCTGGGGAAGTTCCATGGCATCTATGACTCGCCCCAGCAGATTGTTGCCAACCATTATGGTGGCGCTGCTTTTAACTACTCGGATAAGACTTCCGGGCCCAAGGCCACGAAGCTCACCCAGTGGCATGAGGAGGGCTTTGCCATCTTTGAAACCTACTATTTCAGCATAAATATCGTCGCCACCGTTCGTAGGAGTGAGCTGACAAAGAGAACCGATAGAAGCGTGGGGGCAATACCCTTCAATAACCAACCCGACAATACGGGTCACTTTTCCCCATATTTTTATTATGTCCAGGTCTTTAATGAATGATGTGTCAAGTAACATGGTGTTGATCTGAGTAGCTATCTTTTTTTAATCTCTTCGAGGATAACGTCAAATTGTCCTGCGATTGTGGCATCAATGGTACAGTTGTCAGATTCAATTTTGGCGCCACCCTTTTCAACAGTGACATCTTTTTTAATGACAAGATTGCTGAGACCACTGAGGCCTGTGATCAACTCACTGGATTTTTCTGTCACGGTGTCATAATCATCAGGATGGATATAGATATAAAATTCTTCAGACTTTACTGCTCGCTGCAGGGCTTCGTCAATGGTTGCAATAATGGTGGAGTCATTATCACGCAGTGATGTTCGGATAATTCTTTCAGCGATTGCCAAAGCAAATTCCTGTAACTCCTGGCTGCTGTTGCTGATTATAGTTTCTCTTACGGTGTTAAGTTGCTGACAGAGGGTGGTGAAAGATTTTGTTGCAGAACCGTAAGCTTCTTCGGCTTTTTGAAGACCTTCCTGAACTCCGTTCTCATAGGCATTTTTTAATTGTTTTTCCACCTCTGAGACTTTGGTATATTCGCTCGGATCGGGGATTTGAGCTGAGAAGTTCGATTTTTCATCACCATGTTTTGTGGTACTGTTCTGTGGAGAAAGAGGAGGGGGAGGTTGTTCTGGTGATTGTACGGGATTAGAAACGGTTTCTCGGGCTTTGACAGGGATTTCTGTTTTTTTTACCTGCTCTCCGGCTTGAAAGGGGTATGAGTGTTGCTTTTCGACCAGGCTTTGCCAGCCGGAGTCAGCCTGCTTTTGAGTTTTTCCTATGATTTCAGGTTGGAAAGAATCTGAGTTTTTAAAATATTTAGACAAGCTCATCTGCGCCTCCGGATCCAAGGACGAGCTTTCCTTCCTCCTCAAGTTTCAATGCAATTTTGACGATAGACTGCTGCATCAGTTCGACCTCTGAAAGCCGGACCGGGCCCATTGTATCGAGGTCATCTTTAATCATATCTGCTGCACGGGCCGACATATTGGCAAAAATTTTTGCTTTCATCTTTTCAGAAGCTGTTTTAAGGGCCATTGTCAGTGAATCGTTGTTAACCTCTCTGAGAATCATCTGCAGTGATCTGCCGTCCAGGGCGATCAGGTTTTCGAAGGTAAACATTTTTTTTCTGATCTCTTCCGCCATCTCAGGATCGGTCTCTTCCATTTCTTCGAGAATATCGCCATCCAGATTATTTTTCATATGGTTGAGGATACCGACAACTGCATCGATGCCACCTACTTTTTTATGAGATTTACCCGTAACAAGTCCAATCTCTCTGCTTAATGCATCTTCTATTCTACCTATAACCTCCGGTGATACTTTTTCAATTTTGGAAATGCGGTATGTTACATCAGCCCTCATATCTTCAGGGAGATGAGTCAATATTTCGCAGGCATGTTCGACATGCTGGGTTGAAAGAACGAGTGCAATTGTCTGTGGATGTTCCTGTTCAAGCAAACCGGCAACCATAAGAGGAGCCATGAGAGATATAGTTTCCAGGGATTTTGACTCTGTTGCTGAAAGAAATTGATCCATTAAAAAATTTGAGCGTTGCTCTCCAGGAGTGGCGGAGATTACTCTTTTGGCAAAATCTTCCCCCTTTACAAAAATCCCTTTGAATATATTTTGCGCCTCATAATAGCTTGCAAACACTTTCTCCTTAAGATCAATCGGGATGTGTTCGATAGTTGCCATTACCCTGGTCACCTGCCGTACTTCATCATCTGTTAATTCATCGAAGATTCTCGATGCACCTTCTTCTCCAAGACAAATGAGTAGAATTGCAACCTTATTGAGTCCGGTTAATGTCTCTATTGCCATCTGTCAGCCTTCCTGTATCCAGTTTTTAACGATAAAGGATGCAGGTATCTGGTTTTGAAGAACCTCTTTTCTGAGCATTGTGATTGCATCGTCTACCGGTGGTGGTGGAGGTTCTTCTTCCTGTTCTTTTTTGCTTTTTTCAAGTTGTTCCTCTTCGA
Source organism: Desulfocapsaceae bacterium (assembly GCA_029934775.1). Taxonomy (GTDB): domain Bacteria; phylum Desulfobacterota; class Desulfobulbia; order Desulfobulbales; family Desulfocapsaceae; genus Desulfomarina. The sequence goes on along the minus strand of JAOZLO010000021.1, from coordinate 7,217 downwards.
GTTGCTGGACTGTTTTGAAATGCTTTTCTGTTTCACCTTTCATTGTTTTGACCGTTGGCCTGATAAGTAAGAGGTAAATGAATAAAATTCCTATTGCAATTAAACCATATTTGATAAATGGAATATACTCATAAATGAGGAGAGGAGCATCTGAAACCACTTCAGTTGCAGATTCATCAGTATCTACGAAAGGCAGAGATAATACATTGATCATATCTCCCCGTTCCGGATCGATACCTATTGCCCGTGCGATCATTTTTTCAATGGATTTCAGTTCCTCCGGGGGACGAGGTGTTGTAGATACAATTTTTCCCTCTTCATCAACTTCAACACGATCAGCAACAAGTACAGAAACAGAAAGGCTGATAATGGAGCCGATCGGGTTAATGGTTTTGCTGATAGTTTTGCTGATTTCATAGTTGGTAATCCTGGAATTGCTGCTTGCAGCAGGAGAAGAACCGGCACCTCCCCTGAGATTTCCATCAAGGTTTGATTCCACTCCGGGGATACCACCTGTACTTTGAGTTCCACTGCTCTCCTGATTTAACTGCTCACTTCTGATAACCGGATCATCGCCATCGAAAAACTCCTGCGTTTTTTCAACCTTGGAAAAATCCAGAGCAGCGGTAACTCTGACCATTGCATGATCTTTGCCCATGGTTTTATCAAGAAGATCCTGGGCTCGTATTTCAAGGCTTTGTTCGATCTGCTGTTGGAAGGAGAGCATATCCAGAGATAGAAATTTATCTTTGTCCTGTTTGTCAAGACTATCAAGGACAACTCCATTGGAGTCAATGATGTTGACGTCATCGAGTTCCAATCCCATTACAGAGCCTGCTACAAGATGAATAATGCCCTGTACCTGATTCTTGTCAAGAGCTCTTCCCGGTACGAGTGTGAGTATCACAGAGGCTGTAGCTTTTTTCTGCTGATTTTTGAAGAGTCTTTTTTCAGGAAGTGCCAGGTGCACTCGAGCAGATTCGACAGGGGCAAGAGAGGTTACCGTTCTGGCAAGTTCGCCCTGAAGAGCCCTGGTGTGGTTGACCTTTTGCACAAAATCGGTCAGTGCAAAACTCTGTTTATCAAATATTTCAAAGCCGACACCCCCGCCACTGGGAAGGCCATTGGCTGCCAGATCAAGTCGAGTCTGGTATAACTGGTTTGCTGAAACCCATATATCACGACCGCCATTTTTAAGTGTATAGGTGATTTTTTGACCTTTCAGCCAGGTTGACACTGCTGAAGCATCATTAGTGGAAAGATTGGCATAGAGGAGTTGTTGATCTGCTGTTCTTGCCTGGAAAATAAGGATACCAAAAAGTACTACGGAGACCAGCAGTACCGCAACAGTTGCGATCTTACGGGATAAAGGCCAATCACGAATAAGCGTGAGTAAATTCTTGTTTACTGGCCCAGCTTCAGGAACCATTGCTGGTTCGGTTGGAGTTGCCGCACTTTGTTCTACTGTTTCCATGAATTATCCTTGGACTAGTTTACGTCATTCCTGTTTTTACGGCGACATCAAATTTGATAAACTCGTAAAACTTAAATTTGCATACGCATTATCTCTTCATAAGCGGTCAGTGCTTTATTGCGCATCTGTACCAGCATGCGAAGGGAGACATCAGCTTCCTCCACCGCAATCATCACTTCATGAAGATGCTTCGCTTCCCCGGTTTGAAGTTTTTGAATGGCTGTATCACCTGCAATCTGTGCATTGTTCACTGATTTCAATGTTGAAGATAATATATCACCAAATCCGGATTTAGCCTGACTGACATCACTGGTATCTGCCTGTCTTGTTGCTGACAGTGAGAGAGAGGCAAGGGAATTAATACTAGTCATAATTTTTATCTCCCGATTTCAAGAGCCTTCAAGGCCATTCTTTTTGCTGACTTGATTGTAGTGACATTTGCTTGATACGCTCTTGTTGCAGACATCATATCAACCATCTCCTTGAGGACACTGATATTAGGCATCTCTACATAGCCGTCCTCCTGCGCATCGGGATGAGATGGGTTGTATACTTTCCTGGGTGGGCTGTCATCTTCAAGGATCCTCGTTACCGCAACACCCTGGACAGCATTTTTCATATTACCCTCCAGTTCATTCTGAAAATTCATAGGTTTGCTCTCGAAATAGACGGACTTTTTTTTGTATGGACCGCCTTCTGGAGTGGAAGTGGTTTCAACGTTGGCAAGATTTGAACTCACTGTATTCAGTCGGATAGTGTTTGCTTTGAGTGCAGAACTGGCCACCTTAAATGTATTAAAAATATCCATTGTTAACCTCTTTATTGACCGCCGGATATGACGTGTTTGAGAAGGCTGAGTTTTTTATTTAACAGTTGTGTCGATGTTTCATAGAGTATTTCATTTTCAGAAAGTGCGATCATTTCCTGTTCTACACTGACACCATTTTGATCCCCAATTGGTACTTGGCCTGGGACTTCCAATATTTTTCCTACGACAGAGCTGAAATTGGCAGGACCAATCGAAATATGGTTGGCATGTGAGGTGGTCAGATTAATGGTGCCTGATTGTTTAATTGCGTTACTGAGATCGTGTTCAAAGTCAAAAACGGAAGGGGAATATCCGGGCGTTTCTGCATTTGCGATATTTGCAGAGATGACTTGAGCTTTTTCAGCCCGAAGATCTAAAACCTTACTGAGTAACTGCATTTGTCTGTCGAGGGGTTTTAAAATGTCCATATTATCTCTTTTTTGGTAGGATCGATTTACATACGGGCAGCAGCATCTGCAAATTGTAACTCTCTAGTCGCATATTTTTTCCAAAGATCATTTGTTCCTGTTTCGACAATTCTTTCAAATAATCTTAGTGCATTTTTTTCCTTTCCCCTTCTTCTCTCAAGTTCCGCCAGACGATAGAGACTTTGGTCAAAAAAAGGATTGTCCCTGGTTATCTGCTGGAATATATTTTCTGCTTCCAGAAAATCCTCTGTTTTGAGAAGGCTTTCGCCGTACATAATTTGCTCTTCCTGACTTAAAGATGGATATGATTGTGTGAGTTTTTTAAATGCGTTCACACATTGCTCATACTTTTCGGTACGATAAAAAAGGGAAGCCGCAAGTCTATATGATTCATTATTCTCAGGAAGCGGGGATGGAAGAAGCCGAAGAGCATCTTCGAGTCTTTCATTACCAATAAGTGCCTGCAGTCGGAAAAAAAGAATTTCACTCTTCAATTTTCCCTGTGGGTAGTTATAGGTGTATTGAGAGGAATATTCTTCAACCAGAGTGTAGTTCCCATGGTTGTAAGAAGCTTTGATCATAGGGAGATAAAGCTGTTCCTTTTCACCGACCGGTACGATCTCAATCAAATACAGGTAGAGTCGCTGTGCCTCATTATTAATACCAATTTTGCTATAGGCATCTGCGATTTCCACGAGGTATTCGCTGCTTATCCAATTTTTCTGAAATAATTCCTTGTTTTGTTTGGCGAGAACCAGGGCCTTTACAAATAACTTTTCATCGACAAGTTTTTTTATTTCCTTTGGCAATAATTCGATGAGCAGGGCCTGGGCTGTAGGTCTGATATTCCCATGTCTGAATTCTCTGAGAAATTTTTGAAGAAGTACAATACTTTTGTCATTCTGATTGAGCATGGAGTGAATCAGTGCCTGTTTAAAAAGGGCTTCCTCTGCAGTAATGCGAAGAATTGAATGATCACCGATACTGGTATAGTTTTTTAGAGCCAACTTCGATTGACTTCTGTCCTGCAGCAGGAGCAGGTCCGTTTTTTTCAGTGCTGCTCTGTGGCCGGATTCGGTATCAGGAAATGTACCTTCAATTTGAGCAAAATTGTTTATAAGAGGTGTTCGATTGTCAAATTTGAGTCTGGCCATGTTCGCCCTGTATCGAACCAGCCCTGAGTTCTTTTTACTTAAATTAAGCGTTGAAAGCTGCTCATAGCATTCTGAACTCGGTCTGAATTTTTTTTGATTATAGAGCGTTGAGCAGCTTCCATTCATTGAATATGGCTGTGCCTTAAGAAGAGCTGGTTGTTTGAGCAAACTGTAGGCGACATATGCTTTGATCGGTTGCTTAATTGCAAACCAGTAATCAGCCTGACGGATTTTTCTGATCAGCTCAATTTTTTCAGGGAAGGCGATATCATCCTGGAGGAGGAGTTTGTTCATCCTCGCGTATTGTGATGTTGCAAGTGCAGTCTCTATCAGCGACAGATGGAGATAAGGTGACAGTGGGTTAGTTAGACTGATTTTTTTTTCAAGGTTTCTGAATTCAAAATCTGCAATATATGGATCTTCGTGGATTGCCCGGATGAGAATCAAAAGATACTGGGCAAAATTGCCAATAAGTTCTTCGGGAAATTTTTCGTTCAAAAGGTAGAGCTGTTTATAAGCACTCTCAAAATCATTGCTTCTGGCAAGAAGCTCGCCATAGGTGAGGGCCAGTTTTTTTTGTCGTTCGATGTCAAGTTCCAGCTGAAATTCCAATAAAATCATTTCCGCCAGCCGCCCCCAATGTCCCTGGGCTGCAATTTCCAGCATTTTTGCAGATAATATTTGCTGGTTCCCAATGTTTCCACCGGGGAGCAGACTGATAATTGGAAAGGGAAGAAAACTAAATCGTAAGGGTACTTTTATTGTGACTGGCGATTCGTATCGAGAAAAAAATGACATCCAGTCACTGGTATACGGAGACAACAGATAAGGATTACTGTTGTACGTAGAATTTCTGTCAAGAACGGTCAACCCTTTTAGCCTGTCAGCCAGATTCTTATAAGATTTACTGAACTGGTTTCCAAGCAGAATTTCAAAAACGATTGTATCTTCAGCACTTTTGGTGAATTTATAATATTGTGGTTTATATCTGAAGAAGAGGGAGAGTATAAAATTGTCACCCTCCACTTGTGGCAAAAATTTGACTATGTTGTCGTCGGTTTCGAATATTTTAAAATCAGGAGGAGTGAGTGTATGGTTGAAAATGAGATTGATCCGCCTTTCATTCACCGTTTCAGAGAAGGCTGGAGCTCTGTCAAAACTAAAATAGAGCTGAACAATGTCTCCGTTATCAACCCTGGACACTTGAATAAGTTCAGATGCCAGGAGTGAATTGTAGGACATGCAGATGATACATGCTGATATGGCGAGTATGAGGTGTTTCATAATGAATTTTTCCTGTTTAATTTCTTTATGCAAATAGTATACCAAAATAATGGTTTGGCTCCTTGTTCTAAAAAACTGTCTTAAGATCAAAAAAAGTCAAATCATTGAGGACAAAGAGAGTACAAAGAAGACAAAAGAAATTTTTTTGTCTGTGCTGAGAGGTTATGACTTTTGTAAATGAAAGTTGTATAACATAAAGTAGTTTCTTACAGAAATTTACTCGAAATTATGATTGTTACATAGTATGTTGCTCGTATCTTCTGGATTGTTTCAGTAGAATCATGAAAGAAAAAATACCACATAAAAAATGGAGAACAGAATGGGTAAAAATGTATTGCTGGTTGATGATTCAAGCACTATGAGAAAGATTGTTGGAAGATGCATCCGCCAGGCCGGATTCGAATTTGATAATACGTTTGAAGCTGCAGACGGCCTTGAAGCTTTGGAGATACTGGAAAGTGAAAAAGTTGATATTGTGCTCAGCGATATCAACATGCCTAATATGGGTGGGATTGAATTTTTAAAAGAAAAATCGACTCGCGACAGCATAAAAGATATTCCTGTGCTGATGATTTCTACAGAGACCGGTGATGATATCATAGGTGAGGCCAAATCCTATGGTGCAGTCGGGGCGATCAAAAAACCTTTTACTCCCGACATTGTCCGTGAAGTACTGGGACCTCTACTGTAAAGTGTGGATGCAGTCAGGTACGGACACCCTTAGGGGGGACAGGGCTGAGTGACAGGATTCAGCATTGAGGCACTAAAAAGTAAAGGGAATACGTATGGATACAAGTTTTAATATTGGAGAAGAAATCGTTACTGGAGTTAAGGATGTTTTCTCTACAATGCTCATGGTTGATCTGAAGAATGACCAGGTTATCAAAAATCAATCATGCACTATTGAATCGAATTTGACCAGTATGCTTGGTTTTGGAGGGGGACTCAGTGGTATGCTGGCAATTCATTGTCCTGCAAAGGTAGCCAAAGGTATCACGGCAGCCTTTTTAGGGGTGGAGAAAGAGGAGCTTGACGAAGAAGTCAAAGATGCCATCGGAGAAATTGCAAATATGGTCGCAGGGAACTTGAAGGTATCCTATGCCAAAATTGATATTGATCTGGTGCTGGCATTGCCTACCACAATAGTAGGAGAATCTTTTGAAGTTACCGGTGGAGTTGCAGATGCTCAACGGATTGTTGTCCCGTTAAATATGGATGCTGGAAAGTTCTGGGTAGAACTTCTTTATGTAACAGATGGTTCTCGTGTAAATCTTATGTGATAAACTGCGTAAGTAATTCAGTCTCGGACAACCTCCTAGGAGCTTGTCCGAGAATAGACATTTTGTTCGAAATTGAAGAATTTTCTCAAAATAAGCACAGCCATATAGTTAATATTGCGAGTATTATTTTTCGACAATTCTGAAGAGTTTGGGCAAAAGGGCATTCTCGGACAGCCTCCTGGGATTTATGTAACAATACTCTGGAGAACACTTTGTTCTTAATGTATTAATCTTTTCTCCCGATAAGAAGAACAATTATATTAAGCAATGTATATACGGAAGCTATGCGTAAAGGTTACGATGTCAAACTTCTGACAGCTTCCTGGTGAGTTCTTTTTACCTCCTATATTTACGTTATGGATCCAAGAAAACGAATTGATACAGTACTTGAAGCCATCCAGGGTAATGTGCAGGACGAGCTGGCAGCTCTTCTTGGAGTTGAGTTTATTCTCACAGATGGTGAAAAAAAACTTACCACTAAAGAAGAAGTATTTAACAATTTTGTCGGTAAACAAATTTGTGACAAAATTGATATTGTCGGTGACGTAGAAGGGGCTGGCGGGCTGTTCATAGGCATTAAAGATGCAATTTTACTTGCTGGTACGTTGATAATGCTGCCAAATTCCGAACTTGAGGAATTTATTGGCAGGGAGGAATACAGTGAGGAAATTGAAAATTCGTACAGTGAAATAGTAAATATTATATGCAGTTCTTTTTCCAGCAATTTTGGAGAGATATTTCCAAAGCAGTGCAGTTTTATAAAAAAGGATCAGGAGAAAATTGTACCGG
>JAOZLO010000249.1 GCA_029934775.1 Desulfocapsaceae bacterium | reverse complement strand
ATTCAACCCTTTTACTGCAATATGACATGTCAAACATCTCCTCCTGATAGTGACTGCGAATACATCCTTTATTCACAAATCAATTTGATTGCAAGCGGTTTGACGATATCAGTGACATAAACAGTTTTCTTCTCTCCCGGGGTTTATCATGAAAGCCATTCACTGCCGGCAAAAGAAGGGTTGGAGGGGTATTAGAACAGGTGGTCAGGTCAGCATCAGCTGAACACATTTTCTGGCAAGAATATTTGTTGGATCGAGGATAACAATTTCTTTTCCGGCAATTACATATTTTTCGTTCTCTGCAAGCAGCAACGGCAACTCCGTACATCCCAGTATCAATACCCGTGCACCCTGCCTAACCAGAAAGGATGCTGCCTGCAACAGCTTGTCCTTTGGTTCTCCCAGGGTAATCCCTGCCTTCACACCATTCTCTCCATAAATGGCCTGCATAACCAGTTCCTGGTGTGTCTCATCAGGAACTATCAGCTGGATATCCGTTTTTTCAAATGCACTGTGGTAGATTTTGGTTTGAATGGTTCCGGACGTTGCAAGCAGGCCTACTGTTCCAGCTCTGGAATACTTATCCCCAATGCACTTCACAACCTCCTCAATCATATTGATAATTGGTATGGATAAATGGCGTTGTATTCGATTTACAAAAGCATGTGCAGTATTGCAGGGTATGGCGATAAAATCTGCTTCTCTCTGTTCAAGTTTTTTCGCACAACTGTAGAGAGGAATTATTGGATCTTCCTTGTCCTCAAGAAGATGTGCCGTTCGATCAGGAATCTGAGGATTGTGCTCCACAATCATTTTTAAATGTTCCTGATCCTTATCAGCAGGTGTATTGTTTATGATCTTTTCCATCAGGTCTACTGTGGCCAGCGGCCCGATCCCGCCTATGATACCTATCCTGCGTTGCCTTATCGCAGAGACCTGACTATAAGACTGTATTGCCCAATCGGCATATACCCGGCTGGAGTCTATGAGGTTAAAGTGTTTCTTTTTTAGTAATACATCACAGACAGGAGAAGTTTGATTAAAGCCGGGAATAATCAAGTCTGCTCCCCTGGAGACAAGATGTTCACAGGCTGTCTCTAAATTTTCAATTGCTTTTCCACTTAAATGATCGGCTTTAATTCCCTCAGAACGATACATTGCCTCCATTAAACAGTCTGCCTGGATGTTTGGATCGGGATATACCAGCTCATAATCCTGTGCATCAAAATATTTTTCAAATAGCTTTTTCTTTTTGACATAATCTGAAGTCAAAATGCCGATTTTTTTCACTTTGGGGTATTTACTTTGAATACAATACTTTAAACCTTCCATCATGTTTATAATCGGAATGTTAATGGCTTCCGCAAGTTCGTCTATAAAAGTATGACTTATAAAACAGTTGAGCATGATATAATCCGCTTTTCGCGATACAAGTTGTTGGATCATATCGTAAATATGAAGTTTTCTCTCACCCGGTTTATGGTCACTGTCTCTCTGACTATATTCTTCCGGCAACTGCTGTTCCTCTACAATAACATTGAAATGATGAGGGTCATTGTTGACAAAAGCAGACTTGACACGATTAAGAAATAGATCAGCACCGACCAGAGGACTGAACCCACTCGCAATACCAAATGTTATTTTTTTTCGATCCTGCATGCTATTATTGACAACCTCCTAACGAAAAGCTGCTATCCCGGTCACTTCCTGGCCAATTATGAGGGTATGCATATCATGAGTGCCCTCATAGGTATAAACCGATTCCAGATTATTGGCATGCCGCATAATCGGGTATTCACCCATGATGCCGTTGGCACCGAGCATGGTACGGGCCGAACGGCAGATATCAAGGGCTATCTTAACATTATTCATCTTGGCCATCGACACCTGGGCCGGACTGTATCGCCCCTGATCCTTAAGCCGCCCAAGCTGCAGAACAAGCAGCTGTCCTTTGGTAAGTTCAGTCACCATTTCCGCCAGTTTTTTCTGCTGCAGCTGAAAACCGGCAATAGGTTTATCAAATTGAATCCTGCTCAAAGAGTATTCCAGCGCCGTCTGGTAACAGCTATCGGCGGCACCAAGTACACCCCAGGCAATCCCGTAACGTGCCTGAGTAAGACAACCGAGTGGCCCTTTGATGCCTGTGACCCCGGGCAATAAGCTCTTTTCCTCTTCAACCACAACATTATCGAGGACAAGTTCCGAAGTGACTGAGGCCCGTAGGCTCCACTTTCCCTTCATCTGCGGTGCTGTAAAGCCGGGTGTTCCTTTTTCCACCAGAAAACCGCGTATCCCGTCATCGGTTTTGGCCCAGACTATTGCAACATCGGCGACAGTACCATTGGTGATCCACATCTTGGCACCGTTAAGCCTCCATTTGCCACCTGGCTCACGGACAGCTTTTGTTCGCATACTGCCTGGATCAGAGCCAAAATCAGGTTCCGTCAAGCCAAAACAACCGATTACCTCCCCTTTAGCCATCCGGGGCAGCCAATGTTTCTTCTGAGCTTCACTGCCATAGGTAAAAATCGGATACATAACCAGTGATCCCTGTACGGAGGCCATACTGCGCAAACCGGAATCACCACGCTCCAGTTCATACATCAGGAGTCCGTAGGCGACATTGGAAAGTCCGGCACAGCCATATTCCTCCGGCAGGCTTGCTCCGAAGAAACCCATCTCCCCCATGACCGGCACCAGGTCAAGAGGGAAAGTCTCTTCCTGAGCATGTTTATCGATAATCGGTAAAACCTGCTCATTGACGAAATTACGTGCGGTTTCCCGTACCAGTTTCTCTTCGTCGTCCAGCAGATCCTGGAAATTCATATAGTCGGTCAACTCGGTGATCGCATTCATGGCAGCTCTGTTATGGGAAATCCTCAATCAATTTCCCTTTCTTTGATCGATAAATTTTGTAAGATCCCGTTCCAGTTGTGGATCTATATCCGGTTTTTGATAAGCTGAAAGCCGGTTTTCAAGAATTTTTCCTGCCCGCTTATCCATATCACGAAATTCCATCTGTTGCCATTTATTATGGATCGCCCGACTATTCAAATCGGGTTCATAAAATTCAGTACGACATCGCTCCATAGTATGTTTTTGCATCAGGTAAGTCCCGGATGTACCGAGTTCCTTAATCAGATCCATGGCATAGGCATCTTCTGAGAACTCAACAGGCTGCATCAATTTCTTCAGTGCACCGCAGAGATCTTCATCGGCAATAAATTTTTCAAAACTCATCGCCAGCATGGAACCATATGTGCCACAGGTATGCAGGCTGACATCAGCCCCGGACAATGCAGCAGTAGTCATCATCATGGTAGATTCCATTCCAGCCTGATAATCAAGGCAGAAGGACTCTGTCAAGGCCCCCTGGCTTCGACAGGGAATACCGTAGTACCTGCCCAGGGCTGTAACGATTGCCGTATGCTTGGCATCCTCAGGTGATGCGTTTACATAGCCCCCGGTCCTCATTTCAGTCGGGCTGCCCCCTAAACCATAAACAAGAGGAGCTCCAGGGCGTATAAGTTGGGAAAGACAGATCCCTGCCAGAGTCGTTGCGTTGGATATGACAAGCGATCCCGCAATAGTAATCGGGCCTGTGGAACCCAGTGAACAGGAAGAGTGAATAATTACAGGCTGCCCAGATGCTGCATAGATCATCAGGGATTCAAGAGATTCCTCTGAATATTGAAGCGGTGAAAGCGAATCCACCAGCGAGATCATGACAGGATCATTTGTGTTTCCCCAGATTTTTTCAACCAGCTTCAGTGAATCCTGAGCCGCAAGTTCAGATGATGTGCTGCCCATGAGGGGTTTATCCGTCAAAAGAATGGTTGCCAGCAGAATATCCAGATGAGCAGTCCGGCTATCCACATCATTTGGCTGGACAACAATGGAACTGTTAAAATCGAGATATTTCGATGTCTGCACCAGCTTGCAGAAAGTGTGAACATCATCAAGGGTGGCATTCCTCTTTTCCCCACTGGTTTCAATAATAAATGGAGGCCCGTAGCCGGGAGCCATCATATAGTCACCACCACCAATGCAGATATTTTTTTCTGGATTACGTGCCTTGATAGTGAACTGTGAGGGAACTGTCCGCAGTGCCTCGACAATATCTTTCTCTTCAAAAAATACAGTTTGACCGCTCACCCGAAACCCTCTTTTTCGTACTACTTCCAGTGCTTTTTCACTGAAAAATCGAATTCCACAGTCACGCAAAAGTTCCAGAGAACGGTTATGAATCTGATCCAGAATGACCTTGTCAAAATTTATAAGAGCTCTATTGAACATCTTTTCTATCTCCACGTTTGATGGCTCGTCTGTTATTTGAAATTTAATACCGCATTATTCATCGCATCGAAATTAGCTCTTGGTATATTGGGAGACGTCGTTCCGGCTGTGGAGAAGAGATAACCACTCATTCCCCTGGCCCTTTCGAGATGAATCAGGGTCTCTTTTTCGACCTCCTCCGGTGTACCGATCAACAGTGGCCCATTGGGATTCAAGTTGTCAAAAATCGCCGTGCGATCACCTACCTTTTCTTTCAGTTCACGAATATCCAGAACCGTTTCCTGGGTCAAATTTCCTGGCATGATACCGTGCATATCCATCTCCAGCAGCATGTCTACAATGCCGGTTTTGACTATGGAACCGCACATATGAGGCAGGACCCGTGCACCCAGTTTTGCCAGAGCGTTGACGGTTTGTGTAGTCGGAGTGTGGATAAATTCCCTGTAGTGCTTTGGCGATAGAAGGATAGGACATTCCATATCTGCGCCGTAGAAGATATATTCGACACCTGCATCTATCAACGCCTTGCCGATCTCAATATCAATTGGCACAATTGCTTCCTGCATAGCTTTGACCAGATCCGGATTCTCATACATATCCATCATGATCTCAGTGGTTCCACGAAGCCTTGTAGCAATGGTAAAAGGGGATATATACTCGCAGGCTATGGGTACTTCACCTTTCAGCCTGTCTTTGAGAATTCTGACTCCCTCTATAAACCTGTCCATTCGCTCTGTGAATACATCCG
>JAOZLO010000248.1 GCA_029934775.1 Desulfocapsaceae bacterium | reverse complement strand
TGAGCATAGCTTTTGTTGTTCTGGCTCTGTTTTCGGTAACATTTCTGATTGCTCTGGGACTTGATTTTAAATTTATGGTAAAATGGCTTCCCTTTATTCTTGCCGGTAGTGGATATACGTTTCTGGTTGCGTTTCTGGCCATATCCCTGGCTTGTTTTCTTGCCGTGGCAGGAGCCCTGGGCCGGCTTTCCAAAAATCCTGTTTTCAACAGTATTGCCACATCCTATGTATCCCTTATCAGGGGAACCCCCCTTCTGGTCCAGGTTTATATGTGGTACCTGGCCCTGCCACAGGTAGGCGGAGCACTTGAAGCATTTGGCATTCCCGGGGTTCAGCGTTTATTTACCCTTCCTGCAATTCCGGCAGGCATACTTGCCCTGGGAGTCTGCTATGGCGCTTATATGACTGAAACAGTCCGTGCCGGCATTCAGTCCATTACAATCGGCCAGACAGAAGCGGCAAAGGCTCTGGGTATGACCACCACCCAAACCATGAAAAGAGTAGTTTTCCCCCAGGCATTGCGGGTGATTATCCCACCTGTTTCAAATGAATTCATAGCCATGATTAAGGATTCTTCCCTGGTTTCCCTCATGGGTGTCTGGGAACTTTCCTACAGAGCCATAAAAGTCGGAAGGAGGCATTTCCAGTCTCTGGAGATGTTAATCATGGTGGCTCTTATCTATTGGCTTATGTGTAGTCTTTTGCAATTTGCCCAGGAAAAGATCGAAAAACGCATGGCCCGGGGTGACAGGAGGATATCATGAGAGAAAACCCGAATCCGATGGTAAAAATCAATAATGTTCACAAAATATTCGGCAAAACCCTGCATGTGCTTCGCGGTATTGATCTTGAGGTGAACAAAGGTGAGGTGGTTGTCATCCTGGGGGCTTCAGGCTCAGGCAAAAGTACACTGCTCCGTTGTATTAATTTTCTTGAAGAACCCACAGCTGGAACCATTGAAGTGGATAATATTGTCATTAATGCCGGAGAAAGTGACAAAAAGCGGGAAAACCAGATTTTGGAGATTCGGAAAAAAACAGGTATGTGTTTTCAGGCATTTAACCTTTTCCCTCATATGACAGCACTGGAAAATATTATTGAGGGACCGACAACAGTGCTGGGCCAGGAAAAAACGCAGGCTATTCTTTATGCTGAAGAGCTTCTCGACTGGGTGGGGTTGACGGACAAGCGTGATGAACACCCTTCCCGCCTCTCCGGTGGGCAGCAGCAGCGGGTTGCTATAGCAAGAAGTCTTGCCATGAAGCCCAAAGTCATGTTATTTGACGAACCCACATCCGCATTGGATCCTGAACTTGTAGGTGAAGTGGTGGATGTGATGGAGCGGTTAGCAAAAGAAGGTATGACCATTATTGCTGTCACCCATGAGATACATTTTGCCCGGGATGTGGCAGACCGTGTCTTGATAATGGATGAAGGGGTCTGGCTTGAAGAGGGAACTCCGGAAGTTATTTTCAATAACCCCAAAGAACAGCGAACCAGGCAATTTCTGGCCCATATTCTTTAGCGGAAAAAACAGACAAAGGTCTAACTTCATATCAACGTAGAATGGCGTAAAGGTGTAAGGGCAAAAGGGAGTAGGGGCTTAGAAGCGTAAGGGCATAAAAGCTTGAGGAGGAGAAATAAGTGGCCGTCACTTTAGAAGATTTGGCCTATAATAAAGTTAAGGTTGCTATCAGTAAGGGGTATATTAAAAAAGGGAGCAAGCTTAAAGAAGTCTCTTTGGCCAAGAGTTTGAATATGAGTCGGGCAACAGTTAAAGGTGCTGTCAAGCGATTGGTTTTTGAAGGACTGGCTGAATATTCACCCAATAAAGGTGCCTCCGTAGTCAATCCATCTTTAGAGGAAATTCAGGAGTCTTTCCTGGTGCGAGCCCAACTTGAAAAGATGGCTGCATCCCTGGCTGCAACAAAACTCAAGCCTAAAGATTTTCTCGAACTCTACATGTTGATTGAGAAAGAAAAAAATATTTTCAAGGCCCGTGAGTTGAATCTCTATTATGAAATAAATAATGCAATTCACCTGAGAATTGCAGAAAAATCTGGAAATCAGGTATTGTTCCATTACATAAAAGAACTCTTGCAGAAAACAACCATTTACCTGATCCTGTTCGATCCATTCTATCAGCTGGTAGAAATTAACAACACGTCCCCTGCAGAGCATCAGAAAATCGTTCAATTGCTGGAGGACAAAAATAGAAAACAGGCTGGTCTTGCAATGGAACATCATCTGGAAAGTGCCGCCAGTGGCATCGATATAAACAGGCTTCTTCCCAATGATTATTTGACAGTTTAATAAAGATGCTGAAAAGGAGTAATACACCCCCATGTTCGATTTAAAACCGGAAATAAGGGTTATGACCCCGCAACAAATTGGAAAGGTGCACCATGATGCCCTTTCAATTCTCGAAGAAACCGGCATAGTTGTAGATGATAAGAGAGCCAGGCATCTGTTCGAAAAAGCCCTTGGAAAAACCCATGACGACCAGCGCATTAGAATCTCCAGAGAGCTTGTTCAGTGGGCAATCACCGCTGCTCCATCTCACATCCAGATATATGATCGTCTAAACAATCCCAGTTTTGAACTGAATGGGGATGGTTCCCAGAATACAGTCTTTGGCATTGGCGTCACCAACCTGCATTATCAGGATCCGTTTAGAAACGAAATTCAACCTTTTCACCGCCACCATATGACTGCTGCCGCTGGCCTGGGTAACAGTCTTAGCAATTACGATTTTATTTCAACTCCGGGAGTGATCCAGGACATTCCCCCTGACACAGCCGACCTTTACGGTATTCTGGAAATGCTTGCAAACACTGTAAAACCGCTGGTAATCCTTATCTCCAGCTGGGAATCCTTTAATCCAGCCCTGGATCTTTGTGAACATCTCACAGGAGATGTGTCTACTCAGCCTTTCATAATACCCTACGTAAATCCCATTACTCCGCTGGTGTTAAATTCTGAAACCACCATGAAAATGGATGCGGCGATTAAAAGAGGACTGCCGCTTATTTTTTCCAATTACGGCATGTCCGGTGCTACATGCCCCATAACACCCGCCGAAACACTGACTCTCCTCACGGCGGAACTTCTTGCAGGACTTGTATACAGTCAGCTTGTAAAAGAAGGCTCCTCCATCATCCTGGGAAGCCTTCCTGCTGCTTTTGACATGAAGAGCAGCGGCAGTTTTTACTCTCCCCATACATTACTGCTGAATCTGGCTTGTGCAGAAATGATAGCATCATATCAAATTCCTCATTGCGGGACCTCCGGCAGTGGGAATGGCTGGGGTGCTGATCTTCTTGCCAGTACAACCCTGACTATCAATCATTTTACAAGCTGCCTGGGTAGTGCCGGCATGGTCCCTTTTGTAGGCGGCAGTTTTGATTCACTTGTTTTTTCTCCAGAACTTGTGGTCTTTGCGGATGACCTGATTCACCAGTCGAAAGTATTTGGTTCCGGTTTTTCTCTGGATGATGAAGCTGTTGGATTTTCGGATATATCAAGTACCGGGCCAGGAGGAAATTTTTTCCTGTCAGAGCTGACGGGTAAATATTTCAGGAACTCACAATTCTCGAGTACCATCTGGCCTTTTTTAACCCTTGATAAGTGGGAAAAACAGGGGAAACCAAAGGCAGAAAAAATTTTAAGAGAGAGGACTATAGAACTTTTGGCCGACCCGACAACCCCGGAGGACCATGATGAAATCATATCAAAGGGGGAAGAATTCTTAAAAAACAACTTTTAACAGGTTTTCTCTGGCAATAATAAATGTCGGAATCAGCAGTGTCCGGTTAGGATTTTGCAAGTAAGCGAACTCGTGAGACTCCGAGAGAGGGTTTAAGGTTTGTTGCAGGGTACCACCTGAACAGTTAAGATTTGTCCGAAGGACAACAAATTCAGTCAGAGGATCTGACTGAGAAAGAGTTGAGTACGCTCATGCTGGGGATTATCAAAGAATTGAATGGGTTCATTTTCTTCTACTATTTCACCATAATCCATAAAGATAACCCTGTCGGCAACCGTTTTTGCAAAACCCATCTCATGGGTTACCACTATCATGGTCATTCCCTCCTTGGCCAGATCCACCATAACATCAAGAACCTCTTTGATCATTTCAGGATCAAGAGCAGAGGTAGGCTCATCAAAGAGCATAATTTTCGGCTTCATACAGAGACTCCTGGCAATAGCGACCCGTTGTTGCTGTCCTCCGGAAATCTGTCCCGGATACTTTAGCGCCTGTTCCGGAATACGAACGATCTCCAGGTAATACATGGCAAGCTCCTCAGCTTCTTTCCTGGACATTTTCCTGACCCAGACAGGGCCCAAAGTCAGATTCTCCAGAATGGTCAGATGAGGGAAAAGATTAAAGTGCTGAAAAACCATACCCACCTCAGCCCGTACTTTTTCAATATTTTTAAGATCACGGGAGAGCTCTGTTCCATTTACAATAATCTGTCCCTTCTGGTGCTCCTCCAACCTGTTGATACAACGAATCACGGTTGATTTTCCTGAGCCGGATGGACCACAAACCACAATCTTTTCCTGGGGCTGTACCTGGAGATTTATGTCCTTTAAGACATGAAAATCACCAAACCACTTATGCATATTGATAATTTCAATGACCGGCTTTTCTCTGGACGTATCTGCGCTTACCTTGGCCTGATTTGTATTCATTGACCTTTTCCCTCGAAGCTTTTTCACTCAATCCCGATAAATGAGTCTGTTGATTTATGCAGCCAAAACCACTGCTATACTATCCACACCTTCTTTTAGTAGCACAAAAGACTCTTATTTCGCAAGAAGTTGTTAATTTCAGAGAGCAGTTTGCTAAAAAGGTACTCCTGGATTATTGATTGTCGTAACACCCCACAAGGGGGTATAAGTCAGTAGTGTCCGGTTAAGGACTTGCAAGAGGGTTTGTGGGTTGTTTCTGAAGCGTCATCCTGTAAATTTTGTAGTATTTCGGAGTCTACGCTTACCTCTTAACATTTTTGTGTTTGATTTTTATCAGTCTTCGAAGTCTACGCTATCTGCG
>JAOZLO010000247.1 GCA_029934775.1 Desulfocapsaceae bacterium | reverse complement strand
TTACCGCTTCTTTCGTCACCGCCATTTGTGTAGCAATGACAGGAATAATTGGTTTCATAGGCCTCATAGTACCTCACCTGATGCGATTCCTGGTCGGCCCGGATAATCGTAAACTGCTCCCTGTGTCGGCAATGGCCGGAGGCATTCTTTTGCTCTCAGCTGACACTGTTACCAGGGCAGTCCTGCCTGTTGAAGTTCCTATCGGGGTTTTGACAGCGCTCATCGGCGGCCCGTTTTTCTGTATTATTTTCAGGAGAAGACAGAGGAGAGGACAGCATGAATAGTTCTTCTCTCTATACTATAGACGATGTCTCCTTCGCATACGACACTGCTCTGGTACTAAAGGAGATCTCCCTCCAGCTGCATACCGGAAAATTTTACGGCATAGTGGGTCCCAACGGATGTGGGAAGACCACCTTTCTCGACCTGTTGATCGGAAACAGGGTCCCGCAGTCAGGGTCAATCTCCTTTCTAGACTGCCCTCTGCCCTCATACCGCCGCAGGGATCTGGCGCACTCGATCAGCCTCGTTCCCCAGGAATTTGACACCGGCTTTGGCTACACTGTTGAGGAGGTAGTATTGATGGGCCGCCACCCTTACATCAAACGTTTTGGTTCTCCATCGCCTGAAGATTGGGACCATGTCAATCGAGCAATGGAAACCATCGGCATCAATGATCTTAGAAACCGCTATACAAACGAACTGTCGGGTGGCCAAAAACAGCGTGCCGTTGTCGCTCGTGCACTTGCACAGAATACAGATGTACTTATCTTTGATGAAGCCACATCCAGCCTGGATGTGAAATACACTCTTCAGATTTTTAATGTTGCCGGAAAACTTGTCAAAAAAGATAACCGAACGGTAATTGCCGTCATACATAACCTCAATCTAGCTGCCGCCTACTGCGATGAAATTATCTTTATGAAGGATGGACGAATTCACCAACATGGAAAAACGACCACTATTATGACTCCGGAAATAATCCTGGAGGTCTTTGGAGTAACTACGGAAGTATCCCATGATCCTTTCAGCCAGGTCCATCAGATAAGTTTTCAATATTGGGATTGAAATAATGCGTCTTTTTCTATTTTTCTGTTTACTCTCCGTGGTCTTCATTCAACCGGTTAATGCAGAACAGCCTTCAATTCTCATAGATAATTCGGGGAGAGAAATTCCTGTTGACATACCTTTTACACGAATAATTTCTCTCTACTCCGCTCATACCGAAAATCTCTGCAGACTGGGATCAGAAAAACAGATCATTGGAATATCTCAATCCGACGACTATCCTCTGTCTATCCTGGACAGACGACGCTTTTCCTATCGGGAAGATCCTGAAAAATTTATAGCAGCACGCCCCGACCTGATCCTGGTTCGACCCATGATAGAAAGATCCTACCCCCAGTTCATAAAAAAACTCGAACAGGCGGGCATTACTGTATTCTCTCTACAGCCGGGTTCAGTGGAAGAACTTTTTGACTATTGGAGAACCCTGGGAATACTCACTGGCAAAACAAACCAGGCAGACGAGATGATAGAGGGTTTTCAAGCCGGTCTTAAAAAAGTGCGGGACAGACTCGCTGAGGTTCCACCTGAATCCAGGCCAAAGGTATACTTTGAATCTATTCACCGGAAAATGAAGACCTTTTCACAAACCGGCATAGCAATGTATGTCCTGGAACAGGCCGGTGGAATTAATATAGCAACAGATGCCCGCCAGGTTCGCAAGACCAACATTGCCGCTTACAGCAAAGAACGTATTCTTCAGCATGCGCCTGAGATTGATATATATCTTGCTCAAAGAGGCAGGATGAATCCGATCAACATAGAAAATATACTGGCAGAACCTGGCTTTAATGCAATAAAAGCCGTAAAAGAAAGCCAGGTATTTCTTGTAGAAGAATCACTGGTATCAAGACCCACATATCGTATTCTGGAAGGTATTGAACAACTCAATGCTCTTTTCTTTCCTGTAAACACAAACTGACTACTGCCAATCATGGGACATACGAATATACCCTCTTTTATTATCGCTGGCACCTCGAGCGGATCCGGTAAAACTACGATTGCCCTCGGATTGATGGCGGCCTTCAAGGCCAGGGGATTACGGGTACAACCCTATAAATGCGGACCCGATTTTATAGATCCGGGCTTGCATAGAATGATCACCGGATCTGTTTCCAGAAACCTCGATATCTGGATGAGTGGTGAAGATTTTACTGGTCGCTGTTTCCGTAATAACCTCCAGGGTGCAGACATTGCTATTATTGAAGGGGTTATGGGCATGTTTGATGGTGGCCGATCCTCCAGTGCGTCACTTGCAGAAGCACTGAACGTCGGTACTATACTTGTACTCGATGTTCGTTCAACAGCGGAAAGTGCAGCTGCAATAGTGAAAGGATTTGAGATTCTTGACCCCCTTGTAGCTCCGAGAGGTGTTATCCTTAACAGGATTGGCAGTAAGCGCCATCTGCAGCTTGTTTCTGATGCAATCAAAAAACACTGCTCCTCCGAGATTCTTGGATATATTCCGAGGACACTCGAAATTTCTATCCCCAGTCGACACCTGGGTCTGCTCACCAGTGATGAGGCTCCTCTCAGTCGTGAGGCAATTCATATTCTTACTGATACTGTTACAAAACATATCAACCTTGACCGCATTCTGGAACTCTACACTCTTGATATGACCTTCGAGCCGGATCCTGTCCTTTCAGAGGAAAAACCGACGTGTAGAATCGCGGTTGCCCGTGACAAAGCTTTCTGTTTTTATTATGAAGACAATTTTGATTTACTGAGAGCGAGAGGTGCGGAGCTCGTATTTTTCAGCCCCTTGCTGGATTCCTCTCTCCCCGACAATATAGACGCTGTTTATCTGGGTGGCGGATATCCAGAGCTCTATGCAAAAGAGCTCAGCGCAAACCATTCCATGATAACAGAAATTATGCAATGGGTGGAAGGTGATGGCCTCGTTTATGCGGAGTGTGGCGGCTTTATGTATCTAACCGAAGGTATAGTCGATACAACTGACACCTTTTATCCCATGTCAGCTGTGTTCCCGGTTAAAGCCCATATGCAGAAGAGTCGAACAAGCCTCGGTTATCGTCAAATTTCAACCTCCGCCCATAGTTGCTTTGGTCCAGCAGGTTCGATTTTGAGGGGACATGAGTTCCACTATTCAACTATTGATACGATGCCCGATCATATAAAACGTATCTATCAGGTCAATAACGATACTCTGGAAGGATATTGTTATAAAAATGTTCTGGGTGGTTATATGCACCTCCACTTCGGCTACAGCCCGCAAATGGTGACACATTTTATTAACCATTGCCAACAACAGTAAAAGGATATTATGAGTATAATAATTCAAAAAATCGGTCCATTGGAGATTGAGGAAGAATCCTTTCGAATCATCAGTGAAGAACTGGGAACAACTGATCTGGATGAAAAGAGTTTCAAAATTATTCAGAGAGTTATCCATGCCACCGGAGATTTTTCTTTCCTGGAAAATATCCGGTTTTCCGCAGATGCTATTTCATCCGGCATTCAGGCAATCAGGGAGGGGAAAAATATCCTCACCGATGTCAACATGGTTGCAGCCGGAATCAGTAAAACCCTTCTTGGCAAATGGGGAGGAAAGGTTATCTGTAATGTTGCAAATCCTGAGGTGGCCGACAAGGCACGAGCCGAAAATAAAACCAGATCTGAAATAGCAATAGAGTTTGGCCTTAAACAGAATATAGGTATAGTTGCCATTGGCAACGCTCCCACGGCCCTGCTGCAGACGATAAGGAATCTCAAAGAAAACAAGAGCCAATCTGATCCACTTGTGGTCGGCGTACCCGTAGGTTTTGTTAATGCAGCTGAATCCAAAGCACTGCTGATGGAGGAAAATGAGTGCTATATTACCAGCCTCGGGCGCAAAGGCGGCAGCCCTGTTGCAGCTGCCATCGTTAATGCCATTCTCCGGCTGGCGGATAAATAATATAATGGCTAAGCGTTTACGCAGTGGTTTTACTACCGGTTCCTGTGCCGCTGCTGCTGCAAAGGCTGCAGCACTGCTGCTGGTGCGTAAAATTTCTGAAGGTGAAGTTGACATTCCTTTTCCGGACGGGAGTAGAAAGAAATTTAAAGTTCATTCTACTCAACTGCTGGAAGAAAAAAGTGGCCGAGCCTCAATCATAAAAGATGCGGGAGATGATCCGGATGTTACCAACCGTGCTGAAATTTGCGCAACTGTAACACTGCAGTTTCTCCAGTCGGATAATAACTGCATCATTTGCGAAGAACTGCAGCTTTGTGGAGGAGAAGGTGTCGGCAGGGTGACTAAGCCGGGCCTGGCGGTTTCAGTTGGAGAGCCGGCAATTAACCCGGTACCGAGAAAAATGATTATCCAGGCAGTTCGGGAAGCAATTCCGCATGGTCCTCTCAGGGTTACCATTTCTGTCCCCAAAGGAAGAATACTTGCGGGAAAAACACTCAATCATCGACTGGGGATCATTGACGGTATCTCAATACTCGGTACAACAGGCATTGTGCGCCCCGTATCAGCTGATGCCTGGACGGCTACTATCCAAGCCTCGCTGGATGTTGCAAGAGAAGCAGGGCTTACAGATATTGTGCTCTCTACAGGAAGAACTTCCGAAAAAGGGGCACAGCATCTTCTTGAACTAAAAGAAGAGGCATTTGCCATGATGGGTGACTATCTTGAATTTTCTTTAAAAGAAGCAGCCATACGGAAATTCAAAACCATTCATCTGGCCGGGATGTGGGCAAAAATCATCAAAGCAGCCCTGCGAGTTCCTCAAACTCATGTAAGAAACGGTGTTCTGGAGATGGAGGATGCTGCAAACCTTCTTGCCCTGCTTGGTGCAGAGGGTACCCTCCTGCAAAAGATCCAACAGGCAAATACAGCAAGGGAAATGTATGAGCACATTCAAACGGGACAGCGGACTGAACTTGTCACCGGGGTATGTCTCAAGGCAAAACAGTATTGTGAAGATGTTACCGGCAGAGAGGTAAAGGTATATCTTATCAATCATAAAGCTGAAGTGATAG
>JAOZLO010000246.1 GCA_029934775.1 Desulfocapsaceae bacterium | reverse complement strand
GGTTATAGTTTAGGGGCTGTAGCCGTGCTTGCTCTTCTTCTTCCTGCAATGGGTGTATCCGGAAGACAATTGAACTCAACCAGCGGGAAAGAGAAAAACCATAATTTTTTCTGGATCAGGATATTTGTTTTTTCTCTCACCATGCTTGCGGTCATGACCTGGTTTTTTCCGGAGATTAGATCTGGTCAAAACAGACTGCCTGACGAACATCTATCGCAGGAAAATGGAAACCCTGGTGCTATTCCGGATCTCTATGGAAGCCGACCAGACATTAAAGGCAAAATTATTTTTCAAAGAGAAGATGGTATTTATTTACAAATTATAGGAGATTTGGAGAGTAAACGTATCATTGAAGAGGGAAGTTATCCCCGTTGGTCCAATGATGGCGAACACATTGTTTTTCTGAAGGGAAACAGAGTGATGATTGCTCGTTATGATGGCAAACGAGTGAAAGAAGTTGCTGTTTCAAGGAGACCCGGGGCCGTCTCTTTTCATCCGGATGGTGAACATGTTCTTTATACTGACGGTAAAGCTATCATGATTGCCGGGATTCGGAAAATTCATGTCGAAATTTTTTTGGAAGGGTATAATTTCAGAGAGCTTGATATTTCTGATGACGGCAAGAAAATTGCCGCAACGGTAAAAAGTCTTACAGGTTACTCTGTAAAACTTTTTGATCTTGGCAGCAATAAAACACGAACTGTGGCAAAGGGTTGTTCTGCTACCCTGTCACCCGATGGAAAACAGGTGATGGTAAATGACCGTGGCCATAAAACTCTCCAAATATTTGATTCAAATTCGTTGAAATTGATTGGCCGCGTGCATGCACCAACCCATGATATTTTCGATAATCAAAAATGGTCAAATGACCATGAGTGGCTTGTGTCTACTTCTGAAAAAAATGGTAATAATATCTTTGTACACAAAATTTCAGGTGATGTCGCTTATCAGATAACCGTAAGCGGGGATTGTGACAGAGGTGATCTTTTTATATATCGATAAATTCGATGGTATTTTTAAAAATTCGATTTACGAGGCACTCAATGAAACAGGTAGATAGTTTTTACGACGTGTAATCTGGATGAAATTTTTTTTCACACAACTTTACGCTGTTATTTTTTCAATTCTTCTTGGGGGGGGAAATGTACTCTGCGCTCAAGATAACGGCGCGTTGTCTCAAGATAATACAATTACTCTCAAACAGGCCGTTGAGATAGCGCTTCAAAATAATCGATCTCTTAAACAGTCAGAACTCAATGTCACCTCAAGCACGCTTTCCGTTCAAGCGACCGAATATGAATTTGACATTAAGGTCAGGCCGGCCACTGCGGTAAGTTTTTCCTCAGAAAATGACTACTGGGTAGGTGGAGTGGCGCTGGAGAAAAAAAACCAGTTGGGAATTACTACCTCTCTTACTCCGAAAATAGAACGTGATGGTGATGAATATAATTCTTCCGTTGAAGTGTCTTTGAGTGTACCTCTGCTGAATGGATTTGGAACTGACTACAATCTTGATCCTTTATATAGCTCAGTCTACGATCTTGAAAATGCTGAATTTGCTTATTATCAGCATCAGGTGAATATTGTTCTGGATACTATTTCAACGGTGTATGACATAATTAAAAACCAGCAGCAGGCTCATCTGTTAACTACTCAGATTAAGGGTTTGGAAAAACATATTTCACTGACAAAGATTAAAGAAAAAGCGGGGCTGGCTACAGCAATGGATCTGTACAGGGCTGAGATCAGGCTGAAAGAAGTGCAAAATGAGTTAACCCCTGTTTATGAACAGCTGAAAAATAATGTTGATCAACTGACAGATCTGCTGGCCAGACCACTATATGGTGATATGACTGTGACAGCTCCTGTTGAATACGAACCTGTTGCGAATCACTTTGAAGAGGGTGAGGCTGTTACCATAGCCTTGATAAACCGTATTGAAATAGAGCAGTCTGAAAGAAGGACTGAAGAAGTAAAAAGAAAGATGATATTGGCCAAAAATAACATATTACCACAAATTGATCTGGGAATGAGTTATGGCAAATTTGGAGATAACAGATCATTTGACCTGACGGAGGATAGCTGGATTGTTTCTTTGAACGGTCCCACCGATCTTTTCAGGTCGGCAGAAAAAGCGACATTTGAACAGGCTAAAATCAGCTTATCCCAATCAAAAATTGATTTGGAGAACCAGAAACAGAGTATTGTCAGAGAAGTTCGTGCTCAAATTAATCAGATGAAGAAAAAGAAGAAACTTATTGGTGATCGGCTTGAACAGGCACGGCAGGCTGAAGGAAAACTTGAACTGGCCCTTTCAAAATTTAATCACGGCTTTGCGGATAACTTCGATCTGATTGAATCGCAATCTCAAACACAGCAGGTACAATCAGATCTACTGTTTGATAAAATTGGTTATATAGTCGATACATACAGGTTGAGGAAGGTTTTGGGGACACTCATCGAGAGATAAGGTGAAGAAGTGACATGGAAAAGTTATAAATTTGCGGTAATTCTTTTTGCTTTAATTGTGCTTGTTGTCCTTTTGGTATCACGACTTAAACCATCCACTTATGACCAGGATACTCTCACACTCGTAAAAGCAGCAAAACGTGATTTCAGCATAGAGTTAAATATTGTTGGCGTGTTGGATGCTGCCAAATCACATATGATTTCCTCTGACCTGGAAGGCTTAAGTGGAACAATTATCTATCTTATTGGTGATGGAGAATGGGTAAAAAAAGGGGAAGTACTTGTTCGTTTTGACCGGTCATCTTTTCAAAAAGAGATTGCTGAGCTTGAAGCTCAGGTTGAAAGTTATTCCGCCGCTGTCCAGGCAGCAAAGCAGGTAGTTGCCTTTGAGATTAACCAGGTAGAAAGAGAAATTTCCAATGCTGAATATAGACATAGTGTTGCCGTTTTGGAATTGAGACGATTACGTGAAGGAGATGGCCCCCTTAAACTTTCCATACTGAAGGAAGAGCAGCAAAAGGTTAATACTGACTTAAAGAGATATCAGTCGTTTCTTTTAGATCTTAATAAGCTTCAGGAAAAAGGGTTCGATAATCCTTCTGAAATGATTTCAACCAAAGAACAGATAGCAGCACACAAGGCAAAACTTGCTTCTGTCAGTAAGAGGTATGAATCTTATGAAAAACATGTACTACCGGCTTTGATTGAAAGTGCGAAGGCAAAACTACAGAATGGTGCACTGCTTTTGCAACAGACTCGGCAAGGTGGAAAATATAAAATTGCCAAAGTAAAAGCTGGCCTGTTGCAGGTTAAAGGAATATTGAAGACCAAAATCACATCTCTGGATAAGGCTGTATTTACCCTTGCTAAAACAGAGATAAAGGCGCCTCTGGATGGCATAGTTATTCATTACAGTACTTTTCGCAATGGTGAAAAACGTAAACCAAGAGAAGGTGATTCAGTCTTTATGAATCAGCCACTCCTGTATCTCCCTGATATTTCCAGGATGGTGGTTAAAACAAAAGCCCGTGAAGTTGATCTTCATAAAATTAAGTTGGGCCAGCTGGGCAGGATTGTTGTAGATGCCTATCCGGATGCCAATCTGACCGGGGTTCTGACATTTATAGGTTCTCTGGCTGCAGCAGAAGAGTCCGGGTCGAGTTATGAAAAATATTTCCAGGTTATTCTTGAGATAAACGAAGAGGATAAGAGGTTCAGGCCAGGAATGACCTGCAGGATATCGATACAGGCGGAGTTTGTTGAAAACGCACTCTCCATACCTGTTCAGGCTGTTTTTACCGAAAACCAGGGAAACTATTGTTTTGTAAAGATAGAACAGGGAACATTTGAAAAAAGAAAAATTGTAACTGGGAGACAGAATGAGGAAATTGTTGAAATTGTTGAAGGACTTCATTCTGGTGAGCAGGTGAGTCTGCTAAAGCACAGACCATAAAACAATGTTACTTGAGGCGAAAAAAATAAGAAAAAGTTATTTGCTTGGTGACAACACTATTTCTATTCTTAGAGGGGTTGATTTAACCGTTGCCGAAGGGGAATTTGTTTCGATAATGGGAACATCCGGTTCAGGTAAATCAACATTGCTCTATATTCTGGGTGGTCTGGACACACCTGATCAGGGGGAGTATTTTTTTAACGAGAGAAATATGCTTGCCCTCTCGGACCAGGACCGGTCGTGGATACGTGCTCACTGGCTTGGGTTTGTTTTTCAAACGTTTGATCTTCTCTCAGAGCTTGATGTTGTCGAAAATATCAGTCTGCCCTTTCTTTACAATAAAACAGACTCTGAACAGAGGGATCGTCAGGTCATGGAGGCCGTTGAAAAGGTCGGTCTTGCTCATCGCCGGGCACATAGACCTACGGAACTTTCCGGTGGAGAAATGCAGCGAGTTGCCATAGCCAGAGCTCTGGCTATTAATCCGAAACTCATCCTGGCCGATGAACCTACAGGTAATCTTGATAGTAGGAGCAGCTTTGATATCCTTAATCTTTTCAGTGAATTACATAAAACAGGAACAACCATTATCATGGTTACTCATGACAAGAATGTGGCAGCTTTTTCCGAGAGAACACTGAATATGGCAGATGGATATCTGAAATAAAATGGTGGCCCAATCTTTGCTGTTTTTCAGGACAGGTTACCGTTCACTTCTTGTTCATAAGTTTCGTTCTTTTTTAAGTGTGCTCGGAATTGTTTGTGGCGTAATGGCTGTTATGGCTATGATATCAACAGGAGAGGGCGCTAAACAGGAGGTGCTTGGACGGATAGAAAAAATGGGTTTGAAAAACATTTATATTGAACAAATTGAATTGACAGAAGAGCTGAAAAAACAGATTGATGAAAAAAAGTCATATGGCTTGTCACTTTTCGATGTTGAACGTCTGCAACTGTTGACTCCGGCAATTATTCAGATTGGAGCTGTTATGGAAGCTCTGCTCACACCTGTTGGAACCAGTATTGATATTACTCCTAAAATCATAAAATGTACCGGGAACTATGGTCAACTGCTTGGATTGAAAGTGGACGAAGGCAGATTTCTCAGTGAACAGGACTCATACAATAACAACTTGGTCTGT
>JAOZLO010000245.1 GCA_029934775.1 Desulfocapsaceae bacterium | reverse complement strand
TGCAGATGATGGGTATGGATCCCGTGGAAAAGGCTGATCAGGTTTATCTTACCTTCGAGGCATATTTTTAAGGTATAAACTTAATAGAACTTTTTTGCTCTTTATGGGAATGTCCGTGATCTATGGGCATTCCCATTTTTTATTGCAGACTGTTCTTGCTCTTTTGACCTTCCATAAAGCATATTGAATATCTGCTATGCTGGCAGAATTGGATAACGGAGAATGAAGTCGAATTACAATAATCAAATAACAGCAGAGGCGTCTGCGTTACGTTTTGGAACGGCCTGCAGGTACGGGTTTTTTGATAGACATGGAGGTCTAGGTACGGCCCCTTTTAACTCGATGAATGTCAGCTATGGTGTGGGGGATAGAGAAAAAACTGTAGTGGAAAATCGGCGTCGAATACAGAAAATATCAGGTTCTTCTTTCCTTCTTTCGGCCAAACAGGTTCACGGTGACTCCATTTATAGTCAGACAGTGCCTTTAGAAAAAAACAGAGAAGTTGCTGATGTTGATGCCCTGATAACTGACCAGCAGGGGATAGGACTCATGATTCAGCAAGCTGATTGTCAGGCTGTACTTCTCTTTGATCCTGTAAAAAAAATTGTCGCTGCTGTGCATTGTGGCTGGCGGGGGAGCGTGATCAATATTCTCGGCAAGGTTGTTCGCCGAATGATTTCCAGTTTTGGCGTTGATGCAGGAGATCTGCTGGCTGCCATAAGTCCGTCTCTCGGGCCATGCTGTGCAGAATTTGTCAACTATAAGAAGGAATTACCTGCTGAATTCAGGCCGTTCATGATGCGGGAAGATTACTTTGACTTTTGGCAGATATCAAAATATCAGCTGGCCAGTGCAGGCTTGGCAGAACTTCATATCAAGATGGTCGGCAGCTGTACCTGTTGTTCAAAGAACTATTTTTCATACAGGAGATCGAATCATTTTTCAGATGGTGTGACCGGAAGGAACTGTTCGGTAATTGTTATTGATAAGGTAAATCAAGTTAAGTGTTAGTGAAAAGAATATGCATATATTACTGATAGAAGATGATGTAAAGATCAGCTCTTTTATTGAAAAAGGGCTGCGAGAGGCTGGATTCAACGTGGATGTATGCGGTGATGGGCAGTCCGGGTTAGATCATGCCCTGGCCGGCTCCTATGATGTTGCGGTAATTGATCTGATGCTGCCCCGACTGGATGGTTTGAGTGTTATTGAGTCGATGCGGATAGAAGGAGCAAATACCCCCGTTTTGATTCTCAGTGCCAAGCAGTCTGTTGATGACAGGATACAGGGATTGCAACGGGGCGGTGATGATTATATGATTAAGCCGTTTTCTTTCAGTGAATTGCTGGCAAGGATCAAAGCCCTCATCAGGAGAGATCAAAAATCTGCTCTGCCTACCGTTCTTCGCGCCGGTGAACTGGAAATGGATCTGTTAAAGCATGAGGTATACAGGCTTGGAGAAAAAATTGAGCTGCCGGCGAAAGAGTATAGTCTGCTGGAGTATATGATGCGCAATGTTGGTATCGTTTTGTCCAAGACAACCATTCTTGAGCGGGTATATGATTATTCTTTCGATCCTCAGACTAATGTTGTCGATGTACTGGTATGTAGATTGAGGAATAAAGTTGACAGAGATTATTCTGAAAAAATGATCCATACCGTCAGGGGCGTGGGCTATGTTCTTAAGTCTGAGTAGAGAGGACTTTTCCCGATCAAGATTTAGAAAAGCGCTGCTGCCTTTTCTCCTGTTGTGGCTCGGAACTGCTCTGCTTGCTTTTGTGTACCTTCAGGCTGTCCGAACTCAGCTTCAGGCAATTGAACGGAACGAAACAGCGAAGCTGTTAACTTCCTATCTCGCTATTAATCATCCCGCAAATATCCATCCAGGCCCCCAGCATTTACTCGGGAGCAGTCCGTTGCAGGGGCTCCTTTTTATCAGGGTGGTTCATGGAAGAGACCATATCATAGTAGTAAATGAACAGGCTGAACGTTCGACTTTTAGAGGACTCGTGGATTTACCACCGGAAAAAGAGGGGGTATGGGTTGCTGCAGGATCGGGAGAAGAGGAGATGGTGCTGTCGATAATTACCAGGAAATATCCTAACAACACCCTGATTCAGGCCGCCAAGGACGGGAGCGAATGGTATGAATTGTATAGAAGACTTGTTCATCAGGTTGTATGGATGGTTGTCGGCAGTGCCTTGATACTATGGCCACTTGCGCTCTATTTCGTAAGACTCAGCCTCTCTTCTCTCCTGTTTACCAGAAAGAAAATTGCTGAACTTGCCCGGATGCAAAAGTCTGGACTTCTGCCCGAAGATGGTAACGGACCAGAGCTTGACAGCTTTTATAAACAGATCAATCGCCTTATACGTCAAAATCATCATCTGGTATCGGAAATGCAGGATTCTTTAGATAATGTGGCTCATGATCTCCGGACTCCCATGACTCGCCTGCGTTCCGTTGCTGAATATGGATTACAGGCAGAGGATGATACAGAACGATTGCGGGAAGCACTTTCGGACTGTCTTGAAGAATCTGAGCGTGTGTTAGCTATGCTGAAAATAATGATGAGTGTAGCGGAAGCGGAGTCAGGGACAATGAGACTTGAGTTAGTGGAAAGTGAGATAGGGGAAACACTGGCTGAAATTATTACGCTGTATGAGTATGTGGCAGAGGAGAAAGTGGTGGAAGTACGGCTGGAAACAGAATGTCAAGTGTATGTCCGTCTGGATCGTACCCGGATTTCACAGGTTTGGGCAAATTTGCTGGATAACGCAATTAAATATGGTAAAGAGGGCGGCTGGGTACAAATCTCTGTTGCGGTAGATGGCCTGTATTGTGTTGTCACTTTTGAAGATAATGGTATGGGGATATCTGACAGTGAACAGGGACGTATCTGGGACAGATTGTACAGAGGAGACAGAAGTCGTTCACAAAAAGGGCTCGGTTTGGGGTTGAATTATGTGCGTGCTGTTTTAGAGGCACATGGTGCCACTACTTCGGTGGATTCCGTGTTGCATGAGGGTAGTCGCTTTGAGGTAAGGCTACCTTTGAATCACCCCGATACATGATTATCAGGCAAAAAACATTCATATATAGGAGAAATCACAAACCAGAGGAGAGTGGTCTGAAAGTCGTACATCGGGGATATAAAAATTATTAATTTTTATCCCGTTACTGTGCAGAATGAAATCTATTTGTCGTTGCGGGGCATGGCTTGGATGAGACGGGGCATTAGAGACATTGGCATTTTTTAAACCCGTTGCAGCAAGAAAAAGATTGAGCTCCCGGCTTCCCCAGAACGTGTTGAAATCTCCGGCGATGATAACTTCTTTATCAGCTTCCCGAGTGAGGTTATGGAGGTATTCAAGTTGGTTTTGTCGGTGTCTGTATTTGACAGAAAGGTGGACGATAAAGATCGCAATTTCTCGA
Organism: Desulfocapsaceae bacterium; assembly: GCA_029934775.1. Taxonomy (GTDB): domain Bacteria; phylum Desulfobacterota; class Desulfobulbia; order Desulfobulbales; family Desulfocapsaceae; genus Desulfomarina. The sequence continues at coordinate 1,632 of JAOZLO010000245.1, read as the reverse complement.
AGATCTATCTGTATAATCAGCCGCTTAACTCCCTGTTCAAAATAATGAAATTGATGCTGTTCTATGCCTTGCCGGGTCAGCAGGGCATTGGACTGTCGGTTGAGTACAGGGACCATCTGTGCCAGGGAGTCATTGGGGTATTTGTTTTCAACAACAAAGTTGAATCCCAGCTCTTTGGCTATGATCTCTGCCTGGCAGAATTTTCCTGATCTGTATGAACCGGAATCCACTTCAACCAGGGCAATTATATCGGGATTAATCGAGGCTATAAAATTAATAATACGCTGCAGATTCACACCGGTTTTCTTAAAAAAACCGGTAAATGGAAGAGGTGAGTGATAGCCGTTTTTATGCCCTGTTCCGTAGCGGATGTTATAGAGGAGTAATCGCATGTTTTTAAGTTGAGCTCTTGTTGTAATGATACTGATTTAAGGTGCTGCAATCAAACATTGAGCCCGTTTTTGTGAGATAAAAAATGAGATTTCATTACAGAAATGTATATGGTAGGCTGATCTGGCAGAGAATCAAACATAGCATACGATAGACGGACTTTATCAATAAGTAAATAAAAAATATTTGATATAGCACACGTATCATTTCATTCGGGGTATTATTTATGATAACAATTGGATCAAGAAAAAGTAAGCTCGCCATGTGGCAGACTGAAACAGTTGCTGGGACACTCAATAAGAGTGGCATGGAGACACAGATAAACAGTATGGAGACCAAGGGGGATAAAATTCTCAATGTTTCCATTGCTAAAATCGGCAGCAAAGGCGTTTTTACCGAGGAGCTTGAAGAGCAATTGGCAGGAGGAATTACGGATATTGCCGTACACAGCGCAAAGGATATGCAATCTCTTCTGCCGGAAGGATTTGCTCTTATCGCTTTCACTGAACGTGAAAGAGTGAATGATGTTTTGTTGAGCACAGATGGGGGCATAGATCTTTCTGACAGTTCACGGCCTGTGAAAATCGGAACATCTTCTGTGAGAAGACGGGCCCTGTTGCGTCACTACTATCCACATGTCGAGGCTGTTGAGATGAGGGGTAATCTCCAGACTCGAATTCGTAAAATGGAAGATGGAGACTGTGATGCTCTCATTCTTGCCTATGCCGGAGTAAAACGTATGGGGTATGAGAAGATGATTGTTATGGAATTTGACGAGAAAAAATTCATTCCCCCGGTTGGTCAGGGGTGTATTGCCATTGAAGCCTCCACGTCACTGGATGTCGAAAAAGCTGTCAGGATCCGTGATTGCCTCAACAATAAAGAGAGTGAAGACTGCCTGCTGGCGGAGCGTAGTTTTCTGAAACAACTGGAAGGTGGCTGCTCCATACCCGCATTCGGACTGGCAGTGCTGGAGAATGATGAAATTACTCTTACTGCAGGACTGGCAAGTCTTGATGGTCAAAATATTCTCTGTCGTGAAGAAAGAGGGTTACGTCAGGATGCGGAACAACTTGGGATGCGGATTGGCGAATATATTCTGGACAACGGCGGGCGGGAGATGCTGGTGGAAATCAGGCGACAGCAGACGTAGTCAAGGCATAGGAATTTTCATTTTTTAGACAGGATAGACAGGATGTTCAGGATAAAAACAGAAAAAAATCTTGTTAATCCTGTCAAATT
>JAOZLO010000244.1 GCA_029934775.1 Desulfocapsaceae bacterium | reverse complement strand
TAACAGGGCTTGCCAGGTTGGCTATGAGATTGGTGAACCAGTTGTCAAACAGATCGCTGGCCTGGCTTCCTGAAGTGTAAAGCTTTGCTGAAATACTCAGTTTCGGCAATCTGTCGGCGACTGCTGCCGCCGTTCGTTTGTCCGCTGCCTGGAGTAAAAAATAACTGCTTCTGATATCAGGTCGATTTGTTATCAGGTCGATGGGTAATCCCGTGTTCGGCAGTGGGGGCAGCAGAGGGAGTGTTGAAAATTCAGGAAATGTATAGCTGCCGGGAACTTCACCAAGAAGAAGAGAAAGCTGGTGTTCAAAGAGTCGGAGGGTACGTCTGAGACTGGCAAGCTCAGCTTTATTGGTTTCAACGAGCTGGCGCTGTTGGAGTACATCAGCTGCTCCGGCCTGTCCCGTACGGAAATGAACCGTTATGAGTTCAAGGACATGATCATTTGTCTCTTTTTGTTTTTGTACGAGTTGCTGCTGCAGCCTTGTTTCGACTATACGGTACCATGTCTGGGCCACTTCGGCTGCAATAGATATGGTTGCGGTATGCAGATCAGCCCAGGTGGCCCGGGTGTCAAAAACAGCCGCATCTCTGACTGCAGCGAGCCGTCCCCAGAGGTCTATTTCGTAGGAGGCCGCAAGTTCAAGCAGGAGAGTATTAGCAGTATTATCTGTTTTGTAATTTTGCCTGGTAGCCGTATTGGCCCCAGTGTCAACGACGGGACTGAGGAGTGCTCCTGCCTGTCTGGCAGAGGCCTTTGCCTCGCTGAGACGGTCTCTTGCGATAAGCAGAGAAAAATTTTCAGAGAGTGCATGTTCGATGAGGTTGGCAAGTTCAGGATCCTCCAGATCCAGCCACCATCGGGTGTCAACGGGTTCACCTCCAGAGAGGGAGAATTGATCGGGGAACTGGAGGGGTGGGTTCAGATCCTGGCCGGAATGTTGAACGCAGGATATTGTGGAAAGGGCGCAGATCACGAGCAGAAAGAGTGAAACTGATATGGGAAGTTTTCGCCAAAATCTATATCTGATCATACCCAGGATCTTACCCATTAAAAATGAAGAATTTTCTTACCGCATAATTGATCATGACTGCTGTGACTATGTTGGAACCGAAGGCGTAGGTGGTGAGTATTCCAAAGCGTTTGATTAACACTCCCATAAGCAGGGTCCCAAGGAAAACACTGATTGCGGATACAGCGTAAAATAAGAGAATCTCAATAATAAAATGATATTTTCCTCCTTTAAAAACCCAGAGGATGTTGGTTATGTAGGCCACCATATTGGAGATGAGAAAGGCAACAAAATTGCAGATCATTGAGTTTCTGGCCCGTGTTACATCAGTCATGTCCGGAATGGTGAGCTTGAAAAAACGTACTGCGAGATCCTTTTCCTGCAGAGCAGGAAAAATTCTCCAGGCAACAAGGTGGAAGATGGTGATATGGACGACAGTGGCTAATCCCCCTGCCAGGCCATATTTGATAAACTGGATAAGCGCTGCAGAATCAATATTCATAGTTCATCAATCCTTTATCATTTCGGGAAAAGGAGCAATACTTTTAGAGTGAATGGATTTGAGTAATTCAACGGGGTTCCGTCTAAAATCTTCCGCTATGGACCCATTGAATTGCAAACTGTCATCATAACTGGTGATAAGGTTCTGGTGGCTCCACCTGGTCAGGTAGTAGGTGACCAGATCGGGCAGCAGGGTAAAGATAGACTCATCCGGGGCTGGATCAACGAACGAGGACGCTTCCAAACGTGCTGTAGAGAGGGCCTGTGATTTATAAAAATTGTCAAGAAACATCAGTTCGGGGGGAAGTTCAGCTTTTAAACCGAATTTTCTCAAAAACCGCAATAAAAGCATGAGCCCCCTTCTGCCCGTATTTGCCATAAGGTAGGGTATATATATCTCCCTTGGAGAGTTGAGTGTCAGGTATGATTTTATGGTCAGTATGAGGTTGGCAAGATCTACCGGGTTATTGTCGACAAAATGGCAGGTAATGCCTGAAAATTCCTCTCTGTTTTCGATCATATGATTGATGAAATAGGGGAGTTTTCGGGCGTTTGAATAAGAGTGAAGCGTGCCTTTTTTGGTAAAAAGAACAGGCATTGACTGGTCTGCAATGGAGAAAAGCAGTCGGTGAAAGCCCTGTATTTTATGATCGTGTGCGCCATAGACAATAGCGAGCCGCACACAGGAGTAGTCGAGCCCCTCTTGTTCCGCCATCAGATGCAGGGTTGCTTCCGCCATCAGCTTGGATTTGGCATAGTTATTCAACTTCGGGGAGAGCGGCAGGGTATCTTCTTCTTTCAGGTCTGTTCCCGATGGCAGGGATGCAGCAGAACTGATATGGATATAGGGGATTTTCAGTGCAGTTGCCGCCCTGGCCAGATTTAGAGGACCGAGAAAGTTCACTTCAAAGGCCAGCTGTTCACTCGATGCCAGGTTGGCCATTGAAGCGTTAATGACAAAGTCTGGTTTTACCTCTAAGAGGTAACTGCGAATATCGTTTTCTTCCCTGACTGAGAGTTTTTTGCTGCTGGGGGCGCGAATGTCAACTGTTTCATAGTGCCGGGTCTTGTAATAGTTGACAATAGTGCCACCAATCAGTCCGGAACCTCCTATGATGACACCTATTTTTTTTATACTCATTTATTTCCCTGCTATTCGGATATGAAGCCATTGTGGTCGCGATTTTCAGGTCCTTGTGAAAGAAAATGCTGATCTTGTAGAATACCCTTCTCAATAAGACTCTGGCAAGCTATTTCAAAAGTGGAAAGAAATCAAATAAAATGAGAAATATGAATTTATAAAATTCCTCCGGCAGAGAAAAGAATTTTATAATATATTTTTAATATGGAGAATAAGCTATGGTGTTGAAAAAGTGCTTCCCTATATTTTAACTCAAGGTGGTCTCAAGTACCCTTAATAAACATATAATCATGAAATATCTACCATCTCAACTGCTGTTTTTCTTTAGGAATAAAACCACCAAGCGAAATATGGTTTTGCTGGCCAAATTCTTTGGTCTTATTGCAGCTATCATTGCACTGTACAGTCTTGGGTTTCATCTGATCATGCTTCATGAGGGCAGAGAGTTCAGCTGGATAACAGGCTTCTATTGGACTCTGACAGTCATGTCAACTCTCGGGTTTGGGGATATTACATTCTCAACAGATTTAGGCCTGCTTTTTACTCTCCTGGTGTTAATTTCCGGTGTTGTGTTACTGCTTATCATGCTGCCTTTTACCTTTATTCAGTTTTTCTATGCTCCCTGGCTTGAGGCACAGTCCGACAGCCTTGCTCCCAGAGAACTGCCGGAAGAAACCCAGGGACATATTATCATAACAAATCTTGATCCGATCACCAAAAAACTCATAATCAAACTGGAGAGACGACAGTTGGAGTATGTTCTGTTAGCCAGTGATTCACAACAGGCTATCGAACTGCATGACAGTGGATACAGGGTAGTTGTGGGGGACCCTGACGACCCTGACACATATCTTCGCCTTCGTGTGGAAAATGCAGCACTTGTTGTTGCCACGAATGATGATCTGGTAAATACCTCCATCGCTTTTACAGTAAGAGAAATTACAAGTATGGTCCCCATTGTTACCAGTGCTGATAACAGCCACTCTCTTGATATTTTAGAGTTTCCCGGTAACATGCGGGTTTTTCAATTCATGAAAATGTTGGGAAATCTGATGGGGGAGCGCACCCACGGGCTGGGCAGAGCAATCAATATCGTTTCAAGTTTCGACAAGTTGTATATAGGTGAGATTTCAACCACTCAGACTTCTCTGGGGGGGAAAGTTCTGATTAACACCGATATCAGGCAGAAGACCGGTGCCATCATGATAGGTTTGTGGGAAAAGGGGAAGTTTGAAATTCCCGGACCGCAGACATTGATTAAATCAACAACGGTGCTCCTCCTTGCAGGAACGATGGAGCAGCTGACTGCTTTTGAAAATATTTTTGCTATTTCCCATGTCTCCGATGCCTCTGTGTTAATTCTGGGAGGTGGCCGCGTTGGGCTCGCTGTAGCAGAAACAGTTGAAAAACAGGGAATGGGATATAAAATTATTGAAAAAAGGCCTAATCTTGTGGCCGGTAAGGGCGACAACTTTATCAATGGGGATGCGGCGGATCTTGATGTGCTGGAGAGGGCAGGGGTCAAAAAGGTGAGGACGATTATTATAACCACTCATAATGATGCGATTAATATCTATCTGACCTTTTATTGCCGCCAGCTTCGACCTAAAGTTCAGATCATCACCCGTGCAACCAATGAGCGCAGTGTAGCCAAACTGCATATGGCCGGGGCTGATCTGGTATTATCCTATGCATCAATGGGGGCAAACAGCATTATAAATGTTCTTAATCCTGATGAAATTTCGATGTTCACAGAGGGACTCAATATTTTTAATTTATCAGTGCCGAGATCTCTGGCAGGCAAAACTCTTATCAAAAGCAATATCAGAGAATCAACCGGTTGCAGTGTTATAGCCTTGAAAAAAAGAGAGGGGCTGGTAGTTGGCCCCGATCCTGCGTTGCCGCTGGATGGAGAGGATGAACTTATCCTTATTGGTACTACAGAATCTGAACAGCGGTTTTTAAAACTTTTTTAAAAATGGATGGAATATGAAGTTTTTTACTTAGCCATCTGAAATTTTATCCTTTACGAGTTTAATGTGTGTTGAGAGAAAACTGAGGAAGTAAAAGAGGTTATAGTGCTTGATCGATGGACCCTGCAGCTGATAAAAAAACCATTACACAGGGGAGGCTGCCTGTTACAGCGATATGGGGTTAAACCGGACCAGGTTACACTCTCCGGTTTTGTTGTGGGGATTCTCTGTCTGCCGGCCCTCGGTATGAAATGGTATTGGTTTGCCCTTGTCTGCATATTGCTCAACAGGCTGGCTGATGGCCTTGATGGAGAACTGGCCCGGCTGGTTGGTCCTACAGACAGCGGTGGCTTTCTCGATATTGTGCTCGATTTTATCTTCTACGGTTCTATAGTATTTGGTTTTGCTCTGGCCGAACCGGTGCAGAATGGTCTTGCAGCCGCCGCCTTGCTCTTCTCATTTATTGGT
>JAOZLO010000020.1 GCA_029934775.1 Desulfocapsaceae bacterium | reverse complement strand
TGAATCGCTTGAGGATTTTCTAACGTAAAAAAGGATCCATCAGTAAAAAATAGGAAGATTCCAAGGGGAATCTTCTGTAACGAGAGAAAAATATTAAATGAGAAGGGAGGGTTTTATGAAACGTGGAATAGTAGTATTTATATTGGCTCTAATGATAGGCTTAGGTAATCTTGCCGTCGCAGAAGAGATGAAATATCCACCACAGATACGAGCCTCAACGGCGACAATGCTTTCAGCTACAACCATAATGATGATGGCGGTAGCACCGCAGTTTGAGGAAATCGTAGGTTCGAAATTAAGAGCTGTCCCATCGGATCTCTTAGCATCTCAATGTATGGCCATGAAAAAAAATAAAGCTGATTTTTGGAACGTTCATCTGGCCTCTTCCTATAGAGCCGTATTTGGCGTTGAGGAATACGCTACACCTCAATGGGGACCACAAAAAATCAGAATGGCCTGGAAAGGTGGCCCAACATTTCTAGCACTTGGCGTCAGAGCAAAATCCGGTATTAACACCATTCAGGATCTGAAAGGTAAAAAGGTTGGAGTCTACGCTGGAAGTGAAGGGTTTATTAGTGCTTATCTGGCATTTGGCGACCTTACTCTTGAAGATGTGAAGGTGATTCCAGCAACCGGCTTTGGAGGTGCGTTGACACAATTAGCTGAAAACCGAATAGAGGCAGCCCTGGTATCTGTTGCTACTCCTGTAGCTTATGAAATGGATGAGTCTCCAGATGGTCTTCGTTATCTGCCGCTGCCAAGAAATGATAAGGCAGGCTGGAAGAGACTTCAATTGATTTATCCTGCACTGCTCCCATACACCGTCCCACAAAATATCGGTACGAAATCGGGCTGGGGTGTGGAAATGAGCGGTTTTCCTAAAGGCAATTTTGTCTATGCAGGCCAGGAGGATGTCATTGCTTATGCAATTGCAAAAGTATATGCAGAAGGTTATGAGGAATACAAGGATAAACACAGCCACTTACCTTTCTGGACTAAAGAAGCAGCTCTGGATGTTTTTGATGTTCCAACCGCTTACCACTCCGGATCTATCAAATATTTTAAAGAAAAAGGATTATGGACGCCCGAGCATGAAAAATGGCAGCAGAACCAGATCAGGCTTGAAAACTTGAGGCAGGAGGTATGGAAAAATGCCCTTACTGAAGCAAAGTCGAAAAATATTAGTACTGAAATAGATAACAAGGAATGGACAGATTTATGGAAAAGCTATCTGAACGAAATTGAATAATTCTTTAGTTAGCCTGTCTTCTGCTCAATCTAATGGCAATTAAGCAGAAGACAAAAAAATCACAGGGATATCAGGGGCGATTATGAATCGCAGTGATACCTGATAAGTTAATTGATGGTTCCAAGCAATGAAGAGGGAAATGAATGAAGGCTCAAGAACAGTACTTGGAAAAAAGCAGCGATACGAAAACCTCTTCGGAAAATGCTAAAGCAGATGGAATGATACCCCGTATTTTTAAAGTTTGTTGTATCATCTTAACGTTAATTGGTATTGGGGCCAGTATATTTCATCTCTTTGGTTTTAACATTGCAGGAAAAGTCATGTGGCCAAGAGCGTATTACTCTCTCCTTATAGGCTGTTTCCTGCCTTTAGTTTTCTTATATGATTCCCCGGGGCATCTTTTTTCAAGGGAAAAATGGCTGAATCTTTTTGGTGCTCTGATGGCTATAGGAGTTGCCGCGTTTTTCTTCCTGAACGCTTTTAATATTGAGTATAAAAGCTGGGAATATAATGCTCCGACATCAGCAATAATCTGGGCAATTATCCTGGTGATTGTTGTTTTCTGGGCACTAAAGAAAAGTAGTGGCGCATCATTTTTGCTCATAGCCCTCTGTTTTTTATTTTTCCCTTTATTTGCTCAGTACATTCCAGGTGCATTGAGAGGAACGGGGTTCACACCACTGGAAGCTATTCAGTACTATGCATTTGGGACTGAAGCGGTATTTGGCCTTGTTATGGATGTGATGGGTAATCTTGTGCTGGGTTTTCTTGTTTTTGCCGGTGTGCTTCAATACACAGGGGGAGGTGAATTTTTCTTAAATCTTGCTTTTGCATTGGTAGGTAAATCCAGGGGCGGGCCTGCAAAAGTTGCAGTGATTGCCAGCGGCTTTTTTGGCAGCATCAATGGCGCACCCATCGTAAATGTGGCTTCAACAGGGGCCATTACCATACCAGCCATGAAAAACCTTGGATATAGCGCCACATATGCTGGTGCTGTCGAAGCATGTGCTTCCACTGGTGGGGTATTTATGCCACCGATCATGGGTGCCACTGCATTCATTATGTGCCAGGTTCTGGGAGTCTCATACTCAGTTATCATAACGGCTGCCTTTATCCCTGCACTGCTTTTTTATATAAGTTTGCTTCTTCAAGTTGATGCATATGCTGTTAAAGCAGATTTGAAAGGGCTGTCAGCGGAGGAAATTCCGAACATCTGGGCAACGTTGAAGAAAGGATGGCCATTTCTAATCAGTCTCGGTTATCTGGTCTTTCAACTGGTCTATCTGCGTGTAGTTGTCTTGGCCCCTTATTATGCTACAATTTTGCTTTTGATTTCAGTGATGGTTCGGAAAAGTACGAGATTGAATTTTAATGACTGGATGGAGATGATTGAGGATACAGGCAAAATGATAGCAAATATCATATCACTTCTTCTGGGAGTTGGATTCATCCTTGGATCCCTGATGATGACTGGGGTAGCATTTGCATTTTCTCATGAAATTATTAAACTGGCCATGGGAGACCCAATGTTGCTGCTGGTTTTGGGAGCTATAATCAGTTTTTTCCTCGGCATGGGGATGACAATTTCGGCAGTCTATGTAATTTTAGCCATGACCGTGGCACCGCCACTGGTGAAGATGGGATTTGACCCACTGGCGGTTCATTTGTTCGTAATTTATTACGGCATGCTCTCTTCTATTACCCCACCGGTTGCACTTGCTGCATTTGGTGCAGCAGCAATTTCTGGTGCTTCGCCGCTGAAAACGGGGTTTATGGCTGTAAGAATTGGTATTATTTTATTTATTGTACCCTTTGTTTTTGTGCTTCGGCCGGCTTTGATTTTCCAGGGGCCAATCTACGAAACGATATATCTATTTTTTACTTTTTTAATCGGAATTGTTTTCGTTGTAGGCGGCACTGAAGGATATGTCTACGGATTAGGTAGGCTTGGCGATGTATTTTATTCATTCAAGCGGCTTGTTTCACTGACTGGCGGTTTGCTTATTATTGTACCCAATATGTATGCTAAAATGGCTGGTGCAGTTATTATAGCTGGTTTAATTGGCGTTGTTTATTTCAAAGGGAAATCACAAAAACTTTCGATTAACTCAGTGTAGTTTGTATTTTTTCCCGATAAGGAATTTAGATACCTTACTCCCTAATTCCTGTCATAAAAAAAAACAGAGGAATGTATTTTGAAATTGCGGGGTTACAAATATCGCCAAGGTGCTTATATCCCTAGTGGGGTGTTAGATTTTTTGGTCTAATGCTATCCTTTCGTATTGTATAGAAAATATAATATATATTAATGGAATTGTATAAGGAGAAGTTAAATGGAAAAGTTGTTTAGAATAATTTCTGTTGTGTTGTTATCAGGAGTGTTTGTCCTTTTAACTAATTTATATGTATTTGCAGGTGACAAGGTGTTGAAGATTGCCAGTGTTACTCCGGTAGGTACTCATCATGATGATTTTTGTCGATTTTTTGCGAAAAATGTGACTGAAGCTGGTGTAGGGCTGAAGATTCAGGTTATTTCCGGCACTCCACTTGGCAACGCACCCCAAACAATGGATCAGGTAATCCAGGGTGCTCCGGCCATGATTGGCAATGATATGGCGTGGGTTGCACCATTTGATGACGATCTCAAAATCCTAAATTTTGGTTACGCTTTCAGAGGGCCTGAGCATCAGAAATTGTTTTTTGAGAGTCCCCTCTTTGGGGAAATAATTGAACGTATCCGCGCAAAACATGGACTCCGGGTACTGGCTGTCCTGCCAGCGCAAGCGCGGTTAATTTACAGTAAGAAACCTATTAAATCGATTGAAGATGTTAAGGGACTTAAAATCCGCGTTCCCCAAATCAAGGCCTGGGTTGAGACCTGGAAAGCTTTTGGCTCAGTCCCCACGCCTTTAAGTTTTCATGAGGTTTACATGGCTCTTAGTACGGGTGTTATCGAAGCAGCCGGTGGTCAAGCTAGCCCCTCATATCAATATAAATATCATAAAGTTGCGAAATATATTACAGATCCGGGGCATATAATACCTGCAAGTTTTATCGCTATCAACGACAAAGTGTTCCAGTCACTTAGCCAGAAACAACAGGATGCGATTATCAGTAAGGCTAATGGGGCAATGGAATGGGCGTTTAAAGATGCCATGGCAAATGCAGATAAAAGTGTTGAGAAAATGGTGGCGGAAGGAGCCGAAGTTACCCCTATTGATAAGAGTGGTTTTATGAAGGCTGCTGCTGAAGCATCAGGCAAACTCGAGGCAGAGGGGTTGTGGTCTAAAGGGCTTTACAAAAAAATACAGTCAATAAAATAAGATATTCTTATAAAGCAGGACCATGAGCATTTTGTGAATGATCCTGCTTAATGTTAAAAGGTTAATTATGGATATATTTCTTTTCCGTTATAGACAGTTTTTAGTCTATCTTGGGAAATTAGAATTATTGCTTGGGGTTGTTTTTCTTGGAGCAATTGTTGTTTCAATAACCCTGCAGATTTTTTTTCGTTATGTGTTACAGAGTCCACTTATTTGGGTAATTGAGTTTTCTACAGGTTGTTTCATTTGGGGCTCCTTTCTTTGTGTAAGTTACGCTCTTAAAAAGAAGAGACATATTACCATAACAACGTTCACTATCTATATGTCCGCGCACGCTAGAGCAGTTCTTCGTGCCGTTGCGTATCTTATTATGAATATTCTGCTTATTGTAATCGCCATTTACGCTTTGAAAATAATTGAACTTGAGGGGCGTACTACAACAATCTCACTTCCAATCACAATTTCGAAAAGCTGGCTTTTTTCTGTGCCCATTTTAACAAGCTCCATACTGTCATTGATTACATGTGTCTACCTGATGCTGGCTGAAGTCCGGGCTGTAATTTCAGGAAAGGTCAGTGGGCCGATTATCGTGATTCCAAACGATTAAAATAAGGGTTTTTGCAATGTCAATTATGGTCTTGTTTATCTTGCTGGCCATCCTCGTGATGCTTGAAGTGCCGGTTGCTTTTTCCATGACCTTGAGTGCTATACTGTTTTTGGCATTTGACGGCACGGTTTCCCCCCAAATCGTAGTCCAGCGTCTTGCACCAAGCCTGGACAGCTTTCCTCTGCTGGCTGTTCCAATGTTTATTCTGGCAGGTAACTTGCTTAATAATTCTGGGATTACAGAAAGGATTTTTGCTTTTGCACTTTCTGTAGTCGGGCATATTCGTGGAAGCCTCGCCCATGTAAACGTTCTCGCCAGTATCATTTTCTCAGGAATGTCTGGAGTCGCCACTGCTGATGCAGCTGGACTTGGTAAAATTGAAATGCAGGCCATGGAACGTGAAGGGTTTGACAGAGGATTCAGTGCTGCTGTGACTGGAGCTTCCTCGATCATTGGCCCCATCATTCCACCATCAACCATCATGGTGATATACGCTGTTTCGGCGGGTACATCTCTTTCTGCGATGTTTTTAGCGGGGGTGATTCCCGGGCTTTTGATGGGGGTAGTACTTATGGGCACTATCTATTTTCTATGTGTTGCAAAAGTTGTGAAAGTCCCCGCCAGGCCACGAGCAGAATTGGCCCACATTTGGAAGACTTTTGTGGCCGCATTCCCGGGATTGCTTGCTCCACTCGTGCTCGTGGGTGGACTGCTTGCCGGAATTGCCACTCCAACCGAGTTGAGCGCTATCATAGTCGTGTACGCGATATTCCTGGGAATAATCTACAGGAAACTCAACATTGGCATTCTGTGGGAATGTATGGTGGACACTATCATCACCTGTGGAGTGATCGTATTTGTTTTTGCTGCTGCGTCCCCTTTCGCCTGGATTTTGGCATACTGGGACTTCCCACAGCAGCTGGCTGATACTATGATGTCGTTGACTTCCAACAAATTACTTATTTTGGTGATTCTAAATCTGGGTCTTCTATTCTTTGGGTGTTTTATTGAAACCGGAGCTCTCCTGCTTATCTCTGTACCAGTGCTGGCACCATTGCTTCTACAGATTAATGTGGATCCAGTGCATTTTGGTATCATACTTATCATAAACTTGATGGTTGGAGCTAATACTCCCCCCTTTGGAGTTATTCTGTTTGTCATGATGGACGTGGCAAAAGTGTCTTTCTCGCAATATTTAAAGGCATTCATGCCGTTTTATTTACCTCAGTTAGCCATTCTTTTGCTCATAACATTTTTGCCGGGGATCTGTCTCTGGTTACCGAGCATAATCGGAGGCTAGTGCCTTACTCTATAAAAGCTGTCATAAAAAACAAGAAACCGTGAGATAGTATTGGAATCAGAAACTCAGGGATGCCACCATGGCACTTATACCCCCTTGTGGGGTGTTAGAATGTTAAATAAACCTATCAATAAACGTATCTTATAATCATTTTTTTTATTAAGGAAAATTATGAAACTGGAAGGAAAAATTGCCCTCGTTACCGGTGCTGGTAAGGGGATAGGTCGAGGAATCGCAATAGAGTTGGCCAGGGAAGGTGCTGACGTAGCAGTCAATTACGCTCACAGTGATGAGGGTGCTGTGGAAATTGTAAAGAAAATTACATCTATGGGCAGAAAGGCAATTGTCGTTAAAGCTGATGTCTCAAAAATAGCCGAGATTGAGGCAATGGTCGAAAAAACATTTTGTGAATTTGGCGGGATTGATATTTTGGTTAATAATAGCGGAATTACCGAGCGTCAAAAGTTTCTGGAACTCACCGAAGAATTCTGGGATCGAACGATGAATATTAATTTAAAAGGCACTTTTTTCTGTATGCAGGCAGCAGCAAAAAAAATGGTGCAGTTCGGTGGTGGTAAAATTATCAATCTCAGCTCGCTTCATGCGGTGGCAAGCATGAAAGAATTGGCACCCTACGCTGCTTCCAAGGGTGGAATAAATTCATTGACTACCCAGGCAGCACTGGAACTTGCTCCTTATAAAATCAATGTAAATGCAATTGCTCCGGGCTTGATCGAGGTTGAAAAATTAGAGCATAACCCTAATTATGATCGTGGACATTGTGCAAAAGAGATCGCCTGGGGAAGAGTTGGCATGCCGGAAGATATTGGTAAAGCGGTAGTATTTCTGGCATCCAGAGACAGTGATTATATGACTGGGAATGTGATATATGTTGATGGAGGACTTCTCACCAGACTGCCGCTGACTCTTGGTTCAAAGTCGAAATTGTAATCAAAATAATGCAAATCGTAATTGTCATCCAAACTGAGAGGAAATGATTTTGAAAGCAATTGTTTTCCAGGGAAACAGTACCATTATTAATAAAAATTATCCCGATCCAGAAGCTGGGACGGGAGAGGTGGTAGTGGAAATGAAGGCCGCTGGTATTTGCGGCAGCGATCTGCAGATCCTCACTATCCCCACCCCTCCACCTTTTGTAGCAGGCCATGAAGGAGCAGGTATCGTACATGAGGTTGGTAAAGGAGTACTCGATTTTCGAGTAGGAGACAGGGTAGCAATCTATCATCATCATGGCTGTGGCAAATGCACCCTCTGTAAAATGGGCCGCAATATGCAGTGTGCTGAAAGAAGAGGACTCCATTGGCATCAAAACGGGTGTGATTCTGATTATTTCTTAACCAAAGCGAAGTTTTGTATGAAGCTGCCGGATGAGCTTACTTTTCAGGATGGGGCAATCATCGGATGTGCAGGTGGCACTGCTTATTCTGTCGTAAAAAAGATGGCTCTCTCAGGTTGTACCTCGTTTGTTCTTTTTGGTGCAGGCCCTGTGGGGCTTTCAATCCTCATGGTGGCACGTGTTTACGGAGTCAGACCGATAGTTGTGGATATGTTTGAAGATCGACTTGAGTTTTCCAGGCGCTTTGGTGCCAATGAGTTAATCAACGGTTCAAAGATCGACACACTCAAAGCAGTCATGGAGTTGACAAATGGAAAAGGAGCAGAGAGGATTATGGTTGCTGCCGGCTCCCATCAGGCCCAGGCTACTGCTGTACAGTGTCTTGCTGCAAATGGACGGATCGGTTTTGTTGGTATGGGTGCTCAAAAGAATTCCATTGATATGAATCACTTCATACGGCAAGAGGCCACCGCTGTAGGTTCATATGTTTTCTCGCGCACTGATTATCCCGAGATGGTCGAATTTTTACTGAAATACGATATTCATTACTCGGATATGGTGACTCGTACTTTCAAACTTGAGGAGGCAGAGGAAGCCTATCGGCTTTTTGCTGAGGGGGCAGCCGGCAAGTTCATGTTTGTATGGGATAATTGAGTCTACCTAAATATCTGATAGAGGAAGAGATTCATGAATTTAAAAAGGATGACAAATATAAATTGGGGTTTTACTATAAGGATAGTTATTGTCCCGCTTAACTAACCGGCAAGAAAGAGGCCATTACTGAATTGCTTTCAAAGTTGCTATCACATGAAAATTTTACTCAATATGAAAAAAGTTCATGAATAAAAGCTTGTGAATATTTGCTAAGGCAGCACGAGAAAAGGAAGTATATGAACAGTGCACCCATGAATTCCTTAAGTAACACCATTTACCGAAGGGTAACAGACAGCCTGAGAATAGCGATTGTCACCGGTGACTTTGAACCCGGACAGCGTCTCATAATGAGTGATCTAATCAATCGGTTCGGCACAAGCCAGATGCCGATCAGAGAGGCACTTCAACAGCTCCAAGGGGAAGGATTAATTACGATTATTCCACATCGCGGAGCTCATGTAAGATCAATTGACCGTAAATTTGTCAGTAATATCTATGATCTACGAATCGCTGTTGAGGCACTGTTAATACGAAAGGCATGTGAACAAAAAAACCTGGGGTGGGTTGGTGAGTTGGAGAGAACCCAGGATATCTACGATTCTCTCATTGAAAAAGGAAAAATTCCAGACCTTATCGAAGCCAACCACAGTTTCCACGCAGTCCACAATAAAATTGCTGATAATGAGGAAGCTTTCAACACCATAGAGCGCACAAATACATTGATGACGGTTTTAAGAACTACCCATGGTATCAATAAAAAACGCCTCCTCCAGATAAGTGCAGAGCACCACGACATGATCAACTGTTTTGAAAATCAGGATGTCAAAGGTATTCTGGCAATTCATGCCAATCATTGCGAAAATGCCAAGTCATCTATGCTGCTGCTGATTCCGGAAGTGGCGGAGTAAATAAAAGGTGGCCAAAAGTTTGAGAAGAAGGGGGGCGTCATTCTTATTTTATGGCTCTGCCCCTTGAAGAAAAGGAGATGCCAAGCTGGGACTGGGTTCCGATCATAACTGATTCGATGATTGGAGGATTGATTGGTTTTTCAGAGTGCCATTCGACTATGAAGTTTGCTCCGGAACCTCCGGATGTATCTCTCTGGGGTACAATGAATCGTTCTGAACCCATAGGGCCGAGAGCGATCGATTCTTTGAGGAAATGTTTGAGGAGGTTACCCTGGGTTTCATAGTAGTCGACTGCAGTAATGGTGAGTGAATTTTCAGAATCAACATTACGTATACTGAGGGTCACCGAGAGCAGAAGCGGAGTCTCTTTGTTACCGTGATAGATATGTGAATATGCCGGGATATACACTCTCTGTTGACTCGTTAGAGGGAAGGGCTTGCCACCGGCGGAGAGGGGCAGGGGGAAGCTGGCTATAAGTATCAGTATGGTGAATAAATAGAAGAATAACCCCACAACGTTTTTCATATCCATCGTTTCCTCAGAGCAGTTCTTTTCAGGTATCCTTTACTCTGCCATTATTTTCAGCTTCTTTATATGATTACGTTCTTCCTGGATAATAAATTTCAGCTTCTCAATGGTTTCGTCATTGCCCAGAAGATCGAGCAGAATTTCATAGAAGAGAATTGTATCCTCCTCAAATTCAATTGACTGTGCAATTATCCCTGCTAATTCAGTTGTGTTCTGCAACATGTCGTTATCGAGAGAAAACGTGTTGTTTTGCACTATTTCAAGAAGCAGTGATTTGCCGACGGCCTCCATTTTCATCTGCTCTGCGGTCAGTTTTTTGTCTGATTTAATAGATTCAAACCATCCTGCGTGGTTCTCTTCTTCTCTGGCCATCCAGGCAAGAACCTCTGCCAGTTCAGGATCTTTTGCAGTTTTACTGGCGTTAAGGTAGGTCTCTGCGCCGTTTTTCTCGATCTGTATTGCTATATTGCAAATGTCGGTCAAAGTAAACATGAGTGGCCTTTAATCAAAGAAATGAGTGAAAACACCGATATCTTCCCTTGGGGTACGGTAGTTGTTGACCGGATCTTCCTTATCTTCATAGCCGAGCGCTAGCCCGCAGATGAGAATGGATTCATTGTCGTAGCCAAGACTTTTTTTGATCAGTTCCGGATATTGGCCAAGTGCAGCCTGGGCACATGTGGACAGTCCCTCTTCAACAGCAGAGAGCATGATGGACTGGAGGAACATGCCATAATCAAGAAAGGAGCCGGTTTTCATCACCGGATCAAGAAAGAAAAAGAGAATGACCGGAGCGCCGAATCCCTGATAATTGGCGATCCATTGCTCATATCTTTTTTCCTTATCTTTTCTTTCGATATGCAAGGTGGAGTAGAGCTGGAGGCCACAGGCTACTTTTCTCGATTTGTACGGATCCTGCCATTTGAGAGGATAATACTGGTAATCCATTTCACCCATATCACCTTCACGAAAAAGCTTCTCCATCTCGGCGGTCATTTCGTCCTTTTTCTTGCCGGAGACAACGGCTACCTGCCAGGGTTGAGCATTTGTTCCTGAAGGTGCATGTCGGGCTGAAGACAGAATTTTTTCAATTTTCTCTCTGCTTACAGGAGTATCCAGAAAAGCTCGTGTTGATTTTCTTGCTGTGAGGGCATCGGCTACATTCATAGTTGTATTGTTCCAGTTGAAAGAGTGGCAGTTAAAATCTGTCAAGTAGTCACGTATTATTTTTCTAAACCCTATCATAGCAGCAGGTGTTTGTAAGTATCAAGGAAATATCTCTGTTTCGTTCAGTAGAGTGTCGATTCTTCATACAGTGAGCACCTGATGTTGATTTACTGATCTCCGGCCCTTTACCATCTATCAGAGTGATATTATAAGTATGGAAGCTACAGTTTATGATAACAAAATATCTGTTCTGTTTGTAACTTTAAGGAGAGACTATGACTGATAAAGAAACTGTTTTGTCCCCTGATGGAATTGAAGATAATGTGGACGAGAATGAAAAAGATGCATCAAAATCTCTGGTTGTTGCAAAGGATCTGTTGCCGGAAAATTTGATGGTTATTCCTCTTCATGACAGACCCATGTTCCCCAAAATGATGGGGCCTATTTTTATTGATGATCCTGTTATGCGACAGGCGGCTATAAATCATCTGGAGAAAAATACTCCACTCTATTTTGGCCTAATCCTGGTTAAGCCCTCGGATGACGGTCTCGTCCATTCCCCTCGGAGCATAGATGATTTTTTTGAAGTTGGTGTTGCCGTTCGGGTAGTCCAGGTTTCCCCTCACAAACCGGAAGAACCTCTGCAGGTAATAGCTCAAGCTCTGGATCGCTTTGATGTCATAACTCTTCTCAAAAAAGATGATCTTTATATGGGAGAGGTTAAATACTGGGAGGACCGGGTTGCTGAGAATACTGAAGAACTGAAAGCTTACTCAGTTGCTATTATTGACTGTATCAAAGAACTTGTAAATCTTAACCCGCTTTTTAAAGAGGGTCTTTCTCTTCTGATTGAAAGAATCAACGTAAGTGATCCCGGGTCATTGGCAGATTTTGCCGCCTCAATGACAACATCATCGGGCGCTGAAATCCAGAGAATTCTTGAAATTCGTGATGTGCGTACACGAATTGAAGCGGTACTGGTACTTTTGAAAAAAGAAGTAGAGATCAGTAAACTCAAAGCCAAAATTTCAAAACGCATTGAAGAACAGCTTTCCAAGCAGCAGCGTGAATTCTTTTTAAAGCAGCAGCTGCAGGAGATCAAAAAAGAGCTGGGACTGGCAAAAGATGATACCCAGGCAGAAATAGAAAAATATGAGAAACGTCTTAAGAAAAGAGTACTCCCTGGCGAAACCCGGAAGAGAGTAAAGGAAGAGATCGAAAAACTCAGGCTTCTTGGTTCTTCTTCCCCGGAATTCAATGTTACCCGGACCTATCTTGACTGGTTGACGGTGTTGCCGTGGGGTGTTTATACCAAGGACAATTACAATATAAAGAAAGCGGCAAAAATCCTTGACGATGACCACTATGGTCTTGAAGATGTAAAGGAGCGTATTCTTGAGTTGATATCTGTAGGTGTTGTAAAAGGTGACCTGTCCGGAAGTATCATACTTCTTCAGGGACCTCCCGGAGTTGGAAAAACATCAATAGGGCAGTCTGTTGCCAGAAGTCTCGGGCGCAAGTTTTATCGTTTTTCCCTGGGAGGCATGAGGGATGAGGCGGAGATAAAAGGTCATCGTCGTACCTATATAGGAGCGATGCCGGGTAAATTTATTCAGGCAATTAAGAGTTGTGAATCCTCCAATGCGGTTATTATGCTTGATGAGATAGACAAGATTGGCGCGAGTTTCAGGGGAGACCCCGCCTCTGCTTTATTGGAAGTGCTGGACCCTGAGCAGAATCGTGATTTTCTCGATCACTATCTTGATGTACGGTTTGATTTATCCAAAATACTCTTTATCTGTACGGCCAATCAACTGGAGACCATTCCCGGTCCCTTGATGGACAGGATGGAGATCATTCAGCTGCCCGGTTATATTCTGGAAGAAAAAGTAGAGATAGCTCTGCGTCATCTTATTCCCAAGCAGTTAAGAGAGCATGGCCTGAAACCAAAACAGGTGACTCTGACAAAAACAATTCTTGCCTTGATAATTGATGGATATGCACGTGAGGCCGGGGTAAGGGGTTTGGAAAACTGCATAAAAAAAATATTTCGGAAAACAGTGAGAAGAATCGTTAACGAACCAGGAAAAAATGTTCGAATTCGAAAAAATGAGCTTCAGGAGCTTCTTGGAAGAAGGCTTTTTGCAGAAGATAATAGTTTTAAAAAACCTCGGGTGGGTGTCATTACCGGCCTGGCTTACACCAGTATGGGAGGAGCCACGCTTCATATAGAGTCAATTCCCATTCCTGCAGGTCAATCCGGGTTTAAACAGACCGGACAGCTGGGGCAGGTTATGGTGGAATCTTCTGAGATTGCTTATAGTTATATCCGATCACTGATGAAGGATAATGATCAGGTGAGTGAATTTTTTAAGAGAAACCAGATCCATCTTCATGTGCCGGCGGGGGCAACTCCTAAAGACGGGCCCTCGGCCGGTATTACCATGGCCTGCTCTCTCTACTCTCTGGCAATGAATCAGCCGATTAAACCGTATATGGCTATGACCGGGGAATTGACACTCAGCGGTCTGGTAATGCCTATTGGCGGAGTAAAGGAGAAGATGATTGCCTCCCGTCGCTCCAATGTGAGAGAAGTCGTTTTGCCTAAAGAGAATCAGGAAGATTTTAAATTGCTTCCCGATCATATCAAGGAGGCGTTAACGCCTCATTTTGTTTCAACTTTCAAGGATGTGTTAAAAATCTGTTTCGTGTAGTGTGACACTATCCCCGGTTGGGGCAGGTACGATCACTCCACTTTCCATATTCGCAGATTCATATTAGAAAGCGCTTCTTTACGCTCCTGAGCATTCAGCTGGTCAGAGATCATGGGAACCGTGATCTTCATATCCCCACTCAGGATTATTTTCTTGGTGATGGTTTCGTAACCTGGTCTGGTGACACTCAGGGTATAGTCACCCTGGATAACTTCCACCCCTTCCACGGGGCTTGAACCAAGAAGTATACCGTCAAGTTCGATCATGGCCGGGTCCGCGCTGGTCTGTACCCAAATCCTGACTTTTGATTCGCTTTTCAGTCTTCCCTTGAGCTGCCCCTCTATTCCCGGTACTGCGGTGGCAATAGCCTGCTGATAGAGCTGCAGGAGTTCATCTTCTCCAATTTCCGTCTGAACACTGGATGTCTGACGGAATTTGCGGGATGCCCGTCCCTCCTCCAGACCAATAACAGAGCCGTTTACGACATCAAGGGCCTGGAGCATGACTCGAAGGCTGAGAGTGGTAAACTCGGTTTGATATCCCCCCTGGTTGACTTTTTGTCTGCTGGTAGAAAGAGCAAGCAGACTTCCGCGGATCATGGCATCACCATCCAGAGAGCGGGCGGCATTGAAAAAAGTCGGGCTGAGAGGGGTCGGACGTTCTCTGGTGCTAAAAATTGTGCCTGGCACGGGATCAGATCCATCCCGGAGTTGCAGCTGTTCAATCTGCTGAATAAAATCCCTGCGGTCAATGAGAGTAAAATTGGGAGAGGCAAGGAGAGACTTTTGAAGAAAGTATGTGCCCTTTTCAGTAAAAGCTCTCGAGTCAAGAGAGCCTGTAAGTGCGACATCTGCACTGCCTCCAGTCTCGTCCGTAAAATCGAGCATAATCACTCGTACAGGTCGGGCCTGGGCTGACAGGACCAGGAAAAAAAATGACAGGACTGTAATCAGACAGGTAGTTCGTTTATACACTGGGACACTCCTTTTACGAGGTTGTCAAGTTCAGGCTGAATAGTTATCTTTTTCAAAAAGTACAGCTAAGAAGAAAGAAAGGCAAATGGTAACTGCTCACAGAGTACCGTATCTTTCCGCGGTCACGCCGGTTTACGTATGACTTATACGCGACACCGGCCTGCCTGCAAAAATCTACGGCACCCTGTAAACAGTTACAAGTACGGAGGTTAGCGAAGTTCGGATGCTTCCCCCATGAGTAGTTACGGCAAACGAAAATAATTCCGCAAGGAAATGGATCCATGAAGAATTATTTTCGTTTGCAAAAAAACTATATCTTAGTAATAAAAGTACAGTCTACAGTATTCTACTGTCAATTCATCTGCATATAGGAGAACTTGCCTTGAAATTATCACTACTCACCCTCGTTGCCGGAGTTGTTCTCGTAGCCCTGCTTCTTCCTGGCTGCTCAGCCTTCAGGATGTCCACCGAGGATATCAGCCCGGAGAACATGGAACATTACCGGGCCGACTATGATGCAGCGGATATGAGAAATATCACCAGCTCAGTGGTAAATAAGATTCTGGTCAGCCCCTTCCTGGCCCAGCAGGGTTCTCCGCCGGTCATGACCATTGCCGGAGTGGAAAATCGAACCCGTGAATATGTGGATACCAAAAATCTCACAGACAGGATGCGGACCATGCTCCTTCAGAGCGGTAAGGTGCAATTTGTTAATACAGCCAGGAGAGATGATCTTCTCAAAGAGCAGGGTTACCAGGCGGCCAATGCGTCCATAGAGACCCAGGCAACCATTGGCCAGCAGATGGGGGCTCAGTATATGCTTACCGGATCCTTGACCATGATGAGCCAGAAAACCGGCAAACAGGTGCGGGTCTCCAAGCAGTTGCTTA
>JAOZLO010000243.1 GCA_029934775.1 Desulfocapsaceae bacterium | reverse complement strand
GATAAGGAGGAAACTAGCCGAGATGACAACTAGTAATTACAATGTGTTATGTGACCCCAACGGTCTTTTGCGGTCATAGAAAAAATGTGGTATCCTGAGTTCATGGTCGGAAAAAAGAAAAAACTGCTGCTGATCGATGATGAAGAAAATATGCTTCATATGCTGTCGGCGTTTCTTGGGAAAAGAGGGTATGACGTTGTAACTGCTCTCAATGGAGCTATGGGTTTGGAGCTGGTCCACACTCTTGTACCCGATTTAATCCTCTGTGATCTAAAAATGCCCCAGATGGATGGGCTGACATTTCTTGGCAGGATCAGAGAGAGCCATATCGACACTCCTGTGATAATGATGTCCGCTTATGCAACTGTTGACACCGCAGTGGAGGCGATGAAGCAGGGGGCATACGATTTTGTCACAAAACCTTTTCAGACCGATGAGATAGTCTGTATCCTGCAAAAAGCGGAAGAGTATATCCGCATCAAAAAAGAGAATGTCCAGCTTAAAAGCAGGGTACAGGAACTGCAGGGGAATGGGACTTTCTCCGCCATCATTGGCAAGAACCTGGGGATTCTTAAAATCATAGATCAGGCAAAAAAGGTTGCCGGCTATGATACTACAGTTCTTATAACCGGAGAGAGCGGGACCGGCAAAGAGCTTATTGCCAAAGGGATACATAGCCACAGTAAGCGGTCGGATGGCCCCCTTATCAGTGTAAATTGCGGTTCGATTCCGGCCAGTCTTCTTGAATCTGAGTTCTTCGGGTATATAAAGGGTGCCTTTACCGGGGCGGACAAAGATCATACCGGTCTTTTCGAGGCCGCTGAAGGTGGAACAATTTTTTTGGATGAGATTGGTGAACTCCCCCTTGAGTTGCAGGTGAAACTGCTCAGGGTGCTGCAGGAACATGAGATTCGACCGGTGGGGGCGATAAAACCGAGCCAGGTTGATGTTCGGGTGATTACCGCTACTGCCAAAGATCTGGAGAAGGAGGTTGTTTCAGGAAACTTCCGCCAGGATCTTTTCTTTCGATTAAACGTCATGGTGCTTGAACTTCCGCCTTTACGCCGGCGCAGAGAGGATATTCCTTTTCTCTGTGACTTTTTTCTCTCCCGTCTCAATAAAAAAATGAACCTGGAGATCAAGACAATTTCTGCCGAGGCAATGACTCTTTTGATGTCCCAGGACTGGTCCGGCAATGTCCGTGAACTTGAAAACAGCCTGGAAAGGGCGATGATTTTTGCAGAGGGCAGCCTGATAGCTGCTGAAAATCTGCCGCAGTTTTTTGGATCTCCAAAACAGAACAGGCGTATTGATGATCTGCTTGGTACCAGCTCCCTGAAAAAAGCTCAGAAAATTCTTGAAAAGCGGATGATCGGTCGATCTCTTGAGACAGCAAACGGCAATAAGAGCAGGGCGGCAAGGATGCTCGAAATCAGCTATCCCACATTGCTGGCTAAAATAAAAGAGTATGGGCTGTGATTATACCTCTTGAAAAAAAATGGTTCACCATAATCTGTCTTCTCATCATAATGGCGGCAGGATGCTATCTGCGTCTGGCACCTCTGTCCACCTGGCTGGATCATAAAGAGCGCTACTTCTTTGATAAGCAGCAGATCCCTTTGATGGTGACCGTTGACAGCTATTTCTACCTCGATATAGCAAGAGACCTCCAGGAAGGGACATTCTCCAGTTTTGATGCTGATCGCTTTGTCCCCGTTGGTCATAACCGATCGCCGACCCCGCCGCTTCTCTCGGTACTGCTTGCCAGGTTATCCACTCTTTCGGGTATTGGCCTTGAATGGTTGGCAATTCTTCTACCGCCCCTTCTTGGTGCTCTTCTGGCTGTCCCTGCCTATATTATTGGATTTCTCTTAGCAATGCGGGCCAGGTGCTCTTTGATAAGAGAAGAGCAGAGAGTGGTTTCAGCCAGGTTGATGGGACTTGTTACCGCTTTTTGCGCCTTACTCTCGCCATTTTTTGTGGAACGGAGTGCAATCGGCTGGTTTGACACGGATGTTCTGAACGTCACCTTTCCTCTTCTACTTGCCCTTTTATGCCTTAAACTGGCAGAGAGTCGGGGGACCAAAGATCAGGTTGTCTTTCTGTCAGGGTTTTTGATAACAAGTTTACTCTTTTTATGGTGGTGGGATCAGTCGTATATCCCTGTATTTGGATTTACGGCGGTCCCGTTTATTACCGCACTCATCTTTATCTCTTTTCGCTTTCCCCGAACTCTCATCTGGCCGATGGTTTTTGCTGTGCTGCTGCTGGTGGTGATCGGCGTCTGGAAAGGTTTTGATGTCCTCAATCCTTTACACTATTTCAAATCGTTAGGCAACATGACGCACTACATCACCTCCGACAGTAGTGGTTCGCCATTTCTCCCGGCAGGCATAGCAGTTTCGGAACAGAATTCAGCCAGTTTAAAAATTTTCATAGCTAAGGGGTGCGGCTGGACACCGGGTTTTATTATTGCAGGAGCAGGTCTTCTGGCACTTTGTTTTTTAGTTCGCGGCTCTATTTTTTTTCTTGGGGCCATTGTTTTTGTGGCCTTGATGTCGTTTAAAGGAACACGATTTCTTATATTTGTGGCACCCTTATTTGGACTTGGTGTTGGCACTTTTGTTTTCCTTATCTTCCATGGAATTAGAAACAGGCTGATTCAGGTACTGGTTTTATCTGGAGTTGTGCTGATCAGTTCATGGGGTGCTGCCAGGTCATTGAGTGGACTTGACCGGAGAGTTCCGCGCCGTCTGCCTGTCCTTTTTGATGCCATGAAAAAGATCGAAAAAAAGACCCCTGAAGATGCAGTTATCTGGGCTTCCTGGGGCCATGGCCATCCACTGGTCTATTACGGACAGCGGGGGACTATCGCCGACGGTATTTATCACTCTGCAGAGCTGCAGTATATTCTCTATGTGCCGATGGCAACAGGAGATTTTCGTCTAGCTGCCAACTGGATCTCTTTCTATGTCGCAAATGGTTCTAAGGGCTTGCGTAAATTCAACGCGATGGCCGGCAAGGGTGAAGGGGACTGGAGCAGAGGGATTCCTGAAATCCAGAGATTGTTTGCTGCAGGAATAGCCGGCAGCCGCAAACTGCTCATCAAAGAATATCATTTTTCCGCGGATGAAACTGAAAAAACACTGAAATTTCTCTTTCCCGGCAATGTTCGCCCCGTCTATCTCTTTCTGGACTATCTGCTGCCAGCTCAGGCCTGGTTTAAGATTGGTCAATGGGATCTGGAGAAGAGACAGGGGCCCGGACGAAGTGTCTATATGTCCATGAATGGTGTGAAAATCGGAAAGGATAAAAAAATACGAGGTGGAAGCAAATACGGTAAAATTGAGCTGGACCCTGGGAAAGGTATGGTGACTGCGGGCAGGAAAATACTTCCGCTGACCTCTTTACATATCCATAATGGTAAAAAGCTCAACTCAAAGAAATATCAGAGAAAAAAAGGCCTGACAGCATCAATCTTTCTTCCCGGGCGCATGGGCGTTCTGGCAGATACCAGAACGGCAGATACGCTTCTTACAAAACTTTTCTATGAATATACCTACAACAGGCGATATTTCGCACTTGTTGATATGTCCGCCCCCTTTTACTCGCTCTGGCAGGTTCGGGGTGAGAGGTATAAACCATAGAACATGCAGTGATTTATGTTTCTATACCTTCGGGGTAAAGTCGTGGAAAATAATAGGCGGTAACTTTGGCTGGGAAAGCTAATCCTACCGGGCCTTTTGGGGTGTCACTGACCAAAAGATTCTGATCGAGTAGCTTCTTCAGAACTCGACGTGCACTTCTTTCAGGCATATTCAGGATTCGTGGAGCTTCTCCTCTTGGTAACTGGCCATGAAGCAAAGCTGCTTCAAGTAAATAAGCGGAATTTCCATGGAGTTTTCCAAATGAAACTTGCTTTTCAACGTAAGCGGCAATTCTTTTTTTCATGCCATCCAATTCCAGTAACTGGCTCATAAAAGTTATCTGATCCAGAGAGGTTTTGAGAAAAAAACTGCAAAAAGAGACGAGCCCCTGTAGAGAAAGATTACCACGCCCGTCGAGGTCTCCCTGCCGTATTTTGTCTGCTCCGCTCAGCGCATTCATATAACCATCACGGTTCCTGGCCAGTCCACGGGAAATAGTCCACATGCCGTGTCCGTCGACTCCTGCCTTTAATAAAAAGGCGTGAGTGAACAAACGGGTAACCCGACCATTACCATCAAGAAAGGGGTGGATCCAGGCCAGTCGATGGTGTGAGGCAGCAACGGCAATTATTTTTGTTACTGATTTCATGGTGGTATTTCCGTAAACAGCAAAAAATCTGTTTAAAAAATATAAAAGTTGTGAGGAGTGTGGGGCAAGGTGGCGACCTACTGTAACCTCATCTTTACGTAAGCTTCCGGGTATGACATTTTTTTTGACACCTTTGAAATTAACCTCAAGAAATTCTGCAGGCAGATGTTCATAGAACTGCCTATGAAGCCAGCAAAGAAAATTTACATTACAAATAGAAGTGTCAGGATCTTTGCTCAGCCGTTCTTCAAGTTTCTGCTGAACATAAACATGGGCGACGCTTTCGCGTTGCAGGGCTCTTTGATCAGGGTTTTGTGAATAATCGTTGGCCAGAGCTTTTTCAATATCAGCAGGGTGAGTGTTGTGGCCTTCAATCAAATTTGAATAGTAACTATTCATCGTGCGGACCAATGTGACTATTGATTTTCTGGTAACAGAATGAAGAGTACCACTGAGAGCGGCAGATTTGCGGACAACCTCGAGAGCCAACTCTTCTAACACAGGATTGTTTTCCGGGAGCATTGGTTCCATTTCAGAAATCCTGGTATAAAATATGTCTTCCACCATATCACTACCTTACTGCGGTAAATCTGTCACTCGGTTCCCCCTGTTGTGGAGAGCCGGTTATTATGTATGATATTTGGCCGATCATCTGGCCGATAATTTCTTCGAAACTATTTTTTATATTATTGTAATAACACCTATTGTTGCTTGTGGGAATAAAAAAAAAGCATCGTGGAATGTTATCTGGCCGATAGTTCGTCTGCTGTTGTATAAAAAAGATGTTTGACCCCATTGAATCTCTTCCACATTCACCACAGAGGACACAGAAAGCACGGAGCAA
>JAOZLO010000242.1 GCA_029934775.1 Desulfocapsaceae bacterium | reverse complement strand
CTAGGACTGCCTATTACCCATAATTTATGTCTGAGCTTTAAAATCTGAATCGTGCATACTTGATGCATGAATACTCAAAATCAAACGTACGTTATCTGAAGAGTCAAGTTTACAATACCTTAGAGAGTTACTTGACAGTAAAACATTTTCAAACAGAAGTCTGGCGAAAATTTAATTTTTATGCCCCCAGAGGTCAGGAGCAAATCAGTGGCTGTGCAAAAGCATTACGTATTTTAGATGCAGCGGGTCATGTAAAATTACCGGTAACTACCCGTAAAGCCTCTGCTAAGAAATCACCTCAACGTTTAAATACTCCGATTACTAAATCCCGTAAAGCCTCATTTTCTTCGGTTAACACATACGGCAGTAAGCCCACCTGAACGATACAATCTTGCCAAAGATAGACAGTCTTGTTTATAGTGCAAATATCTTAATCTATAACCTTTTTTAGATCAGATAATCCGATTCGCCCGAAGCTCTTCCAAAGTGGAGCTGCTTAATCCTATTTCAGCCAAAATTTCATCAGTATGTTCACCAAGCTCTGGGGCATGGCTTCTGATGGTTCCCGGGGTTAGCGAGAATTTTGGAGCTATACCCAGTTGACTATAAACCCCCCAGCTTTCGTGGATCAGATTCACCACCATTTCGCGGCTCAGTACCTGTTCGTCTCTCATCACTTCGTCTAGATTGAGAACAGGCTCACAGCAGCAGTCTATATCAGCAAACAGCTGTATCCAGTATGCCTGTATCTGACCACGAAAAAACTCAGCAACCTGATTCTGCAATTCCATCTGATGAGGTCCGGGTTCAAAGTAGTTTGCCTGGCTCCAATCGGAACGGTTGACAGTTTGGCAAAACAGCTGCCAGAATTGAGGCTCCAGTGCGCCAAGAGACATGTAACGCCCATCCTGAGTTGCGTAGAGGTTGTAACAAGCATAACCGTGGTTGAGGAAATCATCACCGCAACTCGGGACAGTCTTGTCTACCAGGTATTTTCCCCAACGTAGGCACTGCCAGGTAAGTGCGCCATCAGCCATGCCAATATCAATAAACTGGCCTTTACCCAACCGTTCTCGAGCAAACAGTGCAGTGGCTATGCTAAATGCACCATATAAAGCTCCACCGCCTAAGTCCGCTATTTGCACCCCTGGTACGGTTGCATTGCCAATACGACCACTATAGGATAGAACTCCATTACGTGCGAGATAGTTGATATCGTGACCAGCCTTTTGTGAACGTGGTCCATCCGACCCATATCCTGTGATAGCACAATAGATCAGGCGAGGGTTAATGGCTTTTAAATCTTTAAAACCCAATCCTAGTCGCGCCATCACTCCAGGCCGAAAGCCTTCCAACAATACATCTGCACCTGCTACAAGCTGCTTAAAAATGGATCTACTTTCTGGTTTTTTGAGGTTCAAAGTCAAAGATCTTTTGTTGCGGTTCAAGACAACATGAAATCCGCTATTTTTCCCTAGCAACGGTTTCCACCCCCGAATGTAATCTCCCCCATTGGGATCTTCCACTTTGATGACATCGGCGCCGAAATCAGCCAATAGCATGGAGCAAAATGGCCCCGGTAAAAGGCGCGACAAATCCAAAACTTTAACACCAGCAAATGCAGCTAACATTATATAGCCCCCCTACACGAGGTTTTCTGCGCCTTCCTTTCCCCGGGATTGGGCATAGGCCATTTATTCAGCTCCAAAACATCTCTGTGGGGACCAAATTCCTTTACGATCCAAGTTCGCATTTCCATCTCTTAACCTCTCTATTGACTTAGATATTATTTCCTTATTTATGCTGAACCTAGAGCTAATCCTTCTATTCTCTGACTATACTATGCAGCATATTGCTATGTTTATTATTTTGCCTCTTTAAAGTGATAGAAAATCCCTTATAAAACATCTACCAGCACCTTGCCGTAACTGAGTCTCTTAGCAATAACATCCAATGCGTCCGGCAGGTTTTCAAAAGAGAATCGCTCACATATTACTGGATTCAGCTGGCCCTTAGCATACATCTTATAAAGTGCTTTCTGGGTGTTTGCTATATGAGCGGGATTTCTCATGCGATACTGCCCCCAGTAAATCCCAATGAGATCGACATTTTTTAGTAGCAGTCGGTTGGTATAGATTTTTGGAATTTTCCCGGACACAAATCCGATGATCACAAGGCGACCCTCAAAGGCAACACAACTAAAACTGTCATCAAAGACAGCACCCCCCACAGGATCGTAAATAACATCAGCTCCATGACCTCCGGTGAATTCTTTGACCTTGGCCACAAAATCTTCATCCTTATAATTGATGGCAAGCTCTGCTCCACACTTCAGACATACCTCGCATTTTTCATCACTTCCTGTAGTGGCTATTACCCGTGCACCCATAGCTTTACCTATCTGTATAGCTGAAGTGCCAACACCTCCTGCCCCGCCATGGACCAGCAGAAAGTCTCCAGCCTGTAGCCGAGCGCGGTGTACAAGTGCAACATGGGAGGTTTGATAGATAAGCTGAAAAGCTGCGGCCTCGCCATAGCTCATCTCATACGGGAAAATGAAGCCTGTGAGCGAATCAACAACCATATACTCACCAAAAGCGGCCTGCCCCACCCCCATAACTCGGTCACCAACCTGGAATGGACTGTCCGGTCCAACATCCACAACTTCTCCTGCTGCTTCAACCCCAGGTACAAAAGGCAAAGGACTTTTCTCTTGGTACTGACCTGCGATGGCAAGCGTATCAAGAAAATTTAAACCAATGGCATGAATTTTAGTCACCGCCTTCCTTTTCCCGGGATTGGGGATAGGCCATTTATTCAGCTCCAAAACATCTCTGTGAGGACCAAATTCCTTTACCGTCCAAGCTCGCATTTCCATCTCTTAACCTCTCTATTGACTTAGATATTATTTCCTTATTTATGCAATAATTAAAGGTAGAACGACCAGTTGCCCGACCACCATCTCGCAGATCCCTTCTTGCGGTATTCCCGCACAGGGCTCATCGGGTCAGAGGGAGCCGTAATCTATTCGAGTTCAAACATACGTAGCAACCAGTCGTGATCAAGATGATCGAAAAAGCCTTTTATATCTGTATCATATATCCACAGAAACTTCCCTCAATGGATGCGCTGACTCAGTTCATGGGCCGCTCGTTGGGGGCCTCTGCTACGATGATATTCGTGGCTACAGGGCGGAAAATCCGATCCAAATATTGCCAACAGAATTTGAGCTACACCATGTTGAACCAGTTTGTCACCAATTTCCGGCTTTCCAAGATGTCGTTGTTTGCCTCCTGGTTTTGGAATATATCGACAGTGAACTAGCTTGGCCTTGTAGTGTTTCTCTTTGAGGGCTGTCATTACATTTTCGACATTGCCTTAAAGATCACCCACCCCAAAGTCAACACCGCCAAATCCTAGTGCCGATTTCCGATAGAGCTGGCCAAAATACCAGCACAGGTTCGATTCTTTCAAGAAACTGCACAAATTGCTAAAATGTTTCGGTCCCTCCGTTGCCTTCTTATTCAGCCTCTTGGACATTATAGGTAGCAGATTCCCCACTTATAGGCTTGTTCAATTTTGCGGTGTTGCTCTTTTAATTCATTCCATAGATTTAAATTGGCTTGACTAGTTTTGTCTCTTAATGTAATTGTGAATGGGTAATCAGAATCTTATAGATTTGTCAGTTTATTGTTTGTAACAAGGCAGGTAAATGCGAGAAATACCAACAACAGTAAAAAACAAAAAATTGGTTGAAAAGCGCCGTCGGCAAATCATTCTGGCAGCGATCAAACTCTTTTCAAAAAAAGGATATTATAAAACCACCCTTAAGGAATTGGCAGAAGAAGCTGGTTTGAGTTATGGCAATGTCTACGATTACGTAGGAAGTAAAGAAGATATTTTTTTTCTAATCCACGATTATATAGCTGGTCTCGCCATAGAGATTCTCAATAGAAGCGTTGAAAACGTTCAGGACCCCATCGACAAACTGCGCCGTATGGTCCGGGGAGAGTTCAATCTGATGGATCAGTGGGCAGACGCCTTGCTATTAATTTACCAAGAAACTCACATCCTTCAGGGCGATTTTCTCAGACGTCTCTTAGAGAAAGAGCGTGCTCATGTTGAAAAATTTGAAATCGTAATCAAGGAGTGTGTTGAACAAGGAAGGTTCAATAAATGCAATGTGCGTTTGGTAGCCAACTTGATCAAATCGATGATAGACACCTTTACGATTAAGCGCTGGGATTTAAGAGGGCATTCAAGTCCGCTTGAAGCAGAACGTTCGATCCTTGAGTTGGTGTTTAACGGACTGTTAGGAAGCGAGCGAAACCTTACCTTACCACCTGAGACATCGAATTCACTTGTTGGGAAAACTGCCCTTGTGGTGAATGGTGGTACAGTGCTGGGGCAGGCCATGTGCAGTGTTTTGCTGGCACAGGGTATTAAACTAATTGTCCATGTGGATGGTCGACAGACCCTCTGGAAACAGTCCGAAAATGTTGATACCCAATTCCCCTGTGTCCCGACTTGCATGCTAGAGCAGCAAGGCCTATTAACTTCGAATCAGATCCGGGATATCGAAAAAGAGTACGGCCCAATCGATGTCTATATTCACGACCTGGGCATCGGTACCACTGATAAACCCCAAGATAATGGTCCCAAGATAGAACCATTTAATCCATTTGAAGAGAATTTGCGGTGTGCCCATGAACTGGCAGGGTATTTTTTGACTCAGATGGCTGCCAGAAGGTCTGGTCGGATCGTCTACCTAGCACCATGGAGTTGGGACCGATACGCCGATCCAATTCGTTTCGCAACTGCCAAGGCTGGTGCAATAGCTCTTAGCAAGGCCATGTCAGAAGAGATGGCCGCAAGCGGGGTCAATGTTAACTGCATAATTCCAGGATATATCCGGGCTGTCCGACCCCAGAATATCATAAGAGAGACTGAGGGTGCACTTGCTGAGAAGATACCTTTCGGCCGTATGGGAGAAGTGTTTGACGTAACGGCGGCCATCCTATTTTTTATTGGAGATAGTGCTAGATATACTACTGGCCAAGCTTTTAATGTGACCGGTGGTTTGAATTAAAAAAAACAAAGAGGATCAGGCTATGTTGAGAACAAAAGAACAATACCACCAGGATCTTTTTGCAATGAG
>JAOZLO010000241.1 GCA_029934775.1 Desulfocapsaceae bacterium | reverse complement strand
CCGCTTCTTTAATTCGCTCAAGCCGTGTAGCCAAAATGGAACTGATAATAATCAGGCTGCCAGCCAGAATGGAGAAAGCAGCGAAAAAATTGATTATTTTACTCAGTTTTCGCATCATGTTCCCCATCTCTTTCGCGGTTTCTGCGATATTAATGGTACTGACATTGGGAAAGTTCTTTACAATCCTGTTCTCGAGCTGAGGGATCTCTTCACTTTCGACACGGAGTGCGGCAAAATAGGTCTGAGGTGCTCCCTTCAAATATTTTTCAGGAAAAATAAAATAGAAAAAAGGATATAACATCGATCGGGTTCGGCTTCGTATACTGCTGACTTCAACCTTCATGGGCACCCCTTGTATGTTAAATTCGAGAATATCTCCAATTTTCATTTTGCCCATCTCTGCTACAGTGTCAAGTACGGAAACCTGAATATCCAGTTCACCCTGTTCATTTTCTCGAAAAAGAGTGGTGCCGGCCACAAGGATTTCATCTTCGAGTAAACTTTCTCTATAGGTCAGATTAAATTCCCGGGCCAGATTATCACGCCGCTTTTTCATCTCTTTGCCGCGGTTCACCTCTCTCCCGTTAATCGACATCAACCTGGCCCTTATCACCGGGTGAAGAACTACCTCTTCACCAACAAGTTCACGGAAACCTTCTTTTTGATTTTTCTGGATATCAAGACTGAAAAGAGCGGGTGCATCAGAAGGAAATGAATCTATATATGTCCCCCGCAGATTATTCTCTACGAGATAAATGGTCATCAAAAGTGAAAGAGGTATTGCAAGGGTCACCACTATTGACTGCGTGACATTTCCCTGCCGGAGAAGACTTCTCAAAACAAGCCTGAGATAGAGATATTTCGACTCAAATCTTGCCAGAAAGAAAAACACAACCCTTGTCGACAGACTTATCGCTCCCGAAAGCAGAAGAATTCCAATAAGAAAATAAAACCCTGTCCGAACATCATTGAGATGGCGTACAAGAAGAATGGTCAGTCCAGTCAATCCAAATACAATACCAAGATAATATAGAGGATTTTTTTTAACTCTGCGGGACTCATTCCTGAAAATGAGGGCAGGCCTCACAGAGGTAATCCGCCAGAGAGGCAGGAAAGTAAATAAAGAAACGACCATCAACCCGGCAATCAGCCCTTCAGACAGATCTAAAACGGTGGGCTGAAGGACAATGCCCTGGGGCAGCATTCCAGTAAAAAGAAAAGAAACATACCCCTTAAGCAACAGACCCGACACTATCCCGAGAGCACAGCCGATCCCACTGAGGATAAGAACAAACAGCAGGTAGTGGCGCAGCAGATAACCTCCTGTTGCACCAAGCGATCTGATAATAGCAAAATTCTTTTCCTTCTGACGCAGAATGGCAGAGAGTGAACTTTCTATGCCAATCCCAGCCAGCAGCAATGTACACACTGAAATAAGGGAGAGGAAAAAGAGCAGATTATCAAAAAACCGCTTTATCCCTGATCCCGCTTCTCTGAAGGTTTCTACACGCTCCTGACCAACCTCACCTTTTTCCCGCAATTGCCCGGCTATTCTATCAGTCGCTGCTGAATCCTCGATTTTAAGCAAGGTTTCATATCTTACCCGGCTTCCATGTTTCACCAGGTCCATTGCGGGAAGATCCCTGCCTGAGACCAGAATCCGAGGGCCAATATTAAAAAAATTCACCGGTCTTGTGGATTCATAAATAATGACATCTGCAATTTCAAACAGACCTTTTCCTATCAGTATCTGGTCACCGATTGTTACACCTAGTCTATCCAGAACTCCCTGGTCCACAACAATTTTTCCACCCTCAAGAACCTGGGAAAACTCCCTTCCGGAAGCCAGGTCAACCCTGCCGTAAAGAGGATAACCACTTTCCACTCCTTTAATATTACATAGGAGCGAGCCACTTTCGTCTCTTTTTCGGACAACTGAATAAAACCCCCAGGTGCGAACAGCAACCGATTTTTTCTTCTCTGTCAGCCCTGCAATAGAATGCTGCATATCCGGTGACAGTTCATAATGTGAGTGGATGATTATATCACCACCATGCAGGGCCTTGGCATCACCGCTTACGGATCGGTCTATATCCCTTTTGAAACTGTTCACAGCAACAAATGACACAAGAGAAAGTGCTACGCAGAGAATGTAAATAAATGGCTGTTTCTTTGAATGTAATAGCTCTCGCAGCAAAAACCTTCCGTTTATCACTTTTTCACCTTCTGAAGGTTAACAGGCCATCATGCAGGTAAAAAATCCGATCCGCCCTCTCTGCTATACCTCTGTTGTGCGTGGCCATCACAAGTGTTGTTTTCTGGTCCCTGAGGATACTCCTCAGCAGTTCAATTATTCTGTCGCTGTTTTCCGAATCAAGATTACCGGTAGGCTCATCAGCAAAGACAATTTTGGGCTCATTGATCAGAGCACGGCATAACGCTACACGCTGTTTTTCTCCTCCTGATAACTGCTCGGGAAAGCTGTTCCACCTCTGACTGAGCGCCACTTTTTCAAGGAGTTTTTCAGCCTTTTGTCTCGCCTGTCGATCCCCCCTTAACTCCGCGGGAAACATAATATTTTCAAGACTATTGAGAGAAGGAATAAGGTGAAACGCCTGAAATACAAACCCAGTAAGGTTATTGCGTACAGGTGCAAGCTGATCCTCCGTCAAATCAGTTATGTCCTGCCCGTCAAGAAAAACAGTGCCACTACTCGGCTTATCCAGCCCGGAGAGAAGACTGAGAAGCGTAGTTTTCCCACTACCACTGCTACCGGCGATTACAACAAACTCTCCTTGTTTTATTCTCAGTGATACTGACTCAAGCACTTTTATTTTGCGCTCACCAATAGAATAAAATTTGGACAAAGCCCTGGCTTCTAAAAGAACTTCCACAATTTTCTCCGATCATCTATTCAATATGATCAACATATCTTCTGCCGATCACACAATTATCTCAGATTATTTTATTTTAGTGCCCGGAAGACGATAACCATCTCCACAGAAAAAACGAGGTGCTCACTACCAGGTTCCCCCCAAACATTTTTTTGAAGTTGCCAAGAGAAGATACGAGGTTTAGTATGGACATGTTTTTTCAGCTGAATGTAAAAATTTAAAAACCGCCCACTCTTGACAATTTCGTAAAAACCTAAAATCTGCCACTTCATAATCAGTTGAAAAAACCATCCTACATTCCAGAAGACAACACACCTCCTCGGGCGACAATCTCACAGATGATGTCGCTTTTAAGTGATACCTACCGAAGACACCGCTGGCGGCTCTTTGCAGGACTTATCGCCCTGCTTTCGGTTGATTTTCTGCAGCTGACAATCCCGCGCATTATCAAACATGCTGTTGACGGCCTGGAATCAAACAGTACCAATGATTCCCAATTGCTGTATCTTGGCAGCCTGATCATCCTGATAGGACTCCTTGTGGTCGTACTGCGTTTTATCTGGCGCTACCTTATTATCGGTTTTTCCCGACTCCTTGAGCGAGATATACGGAATCGTATCTTCTCCCATATTCTAAAAATGGATGGGCCTTTTTTCGAAAAACGTACTACCGGGGATCTTATGGCCCACTCCAGCAACGACCTCTCGGCTGTCCAGATGGCCTGCGGCATGGGAATGGTTGCCGCCATTGATGCCCTGGTAATGCTGGTCGCGGCCATCGGTTTTATGTTAGCAATTCATCCACTCCTCACCTTCTTAGCTCTACTGCCAATGCCGTTACTCGCAGTCAGTACTACTGTTCTCTCCAGCAGGCTGCACAAACGTTTTTCAGCCGTGCAGTCACAATTTTCACTCCTCACAGAATTTTCCAGATCAACCCTGGTCTCTATCGGCTTGATAAAATCCTACACCATGGAGAAGTTTCAAACCGGCCACTTCGATAAACTCGGAAAAAAATATGTGAAATCTAATCTCCGTGTTGCCATGATCCAGGGATTAATCAGCCCCATTGCAACCCTGGTCGGCAGTCTCGGGATGCTGGTTGTTCTCTTTTTCGGAGGCAAACTCGTCATAGAAGGCCAGATTACCCTTGGTGATTTCGTAGCCTTCATAGTCTATCTGTATATGCTGATCTGGCCAGTTATGGCAATTGGCTGGGTGGCAAATCTGGTACAGCGCGGAGCAACCTCACTTGGCCGAATCTATGAACTGGTCTCAAGTAGTGCACAGGTTAAAAATCCAGAAAGCGGTCCCACTCCAGACGCCAGCCAGCCTATATTTTCACTGAAGAAACTGACATTTCACTATCCTTCGGGAACTTTCCCCGCTTTAAAAGAAGTTTCTCTTGAATTCGGCCCCGGCATACACGGTATTACCGGTCGTACAGGATCTGGAAAATCAACTTTATGCAAACTGTTGACCAGGCTCTACCCGACGGAAGATGGCCAGCTTTTTTTTGCAGGCCATGATGCCAACCATTTCCCCCTGTCACAGATTCGCTCCCAGATCGGGTATATCAGTCAGGAGCCAATACTTTATTCAACCACCATAGCTGAAAACATCTCTCTGGGTCGTCCCGAAGCTTCAATGGAAGAAATCCGGAAGGCTGCTCGAGACGGTGCAATTCATAAGGACATTCTCTCCTTCGAAAAAGGTTACCAGACATTAATTGGAGAAAGAGGCGTAAAACTTTCGGGAGGCCAGCGCCAACGCCTGGCTTTAGCGAGGGCCCTACTCTGCAACAGGCAACTATTACTCATTGATGATGGACTCTCGGCGGTTGACGTAGAAACAGAACAGGAACTTTTTGATGGTCTTAAACATTATTTCAAAGACAAGACAGTCATCATCATTTCCAACAGGACCAAACTCCTGTCGATGACTGATCGCATCATTGTGCTTGCAGAGGGGCAGGTTGAAAATATCGGCAACCATGAACAGCTTCTCATAGAAAACAGACTGTATCGCTCAATGTACGAAAAACAGATGCGCCACCCAACAGACCAGGAGTCCAGAGTAACATGATGAATTTTGGTTACGAGGAAGAGGGGTCTTCGGGCTCACTGGGAGACCTCCAACTCTGGTTCCGGATCAGTATATTTTGTACACCCTACCGAATCCCGCTCATCTTTGGCATCCTTCTTTCTTTTCTTGTCACCGGGACAACACTCGCCCTTCCCTACCTGATGCAAAACGGAATCGACAATTATATTACAAATC
>JAOZLO010000240.1 GCA_029934775.1 Desulfocapsaceae bacterium | reverse complement strand
GATCTGTTTGACAACTGGTTCACCAATCTCATAGCCAACCTGGCAAGCCCTGTTATCGATGGCGGATATCTCCGGGCAGAGGTCGAAAAACGTCAGGCCGTCACAGGACAACTCCTTAACCGGTATGGTCAGACAATCCTGCAGGCAATCGGTGAGGTGGAAGATGCACTTATCCAGGAAGAGGTACAGTTGGAAATACTGGCCAACCTTGAAATACGCCTCAAACTTGCAGCTGAAACCGTAGACCATGTTGCGACACGTTACAGATCAGGTGCAGAAGATTACCAGCGAGTCCTCCTGGCACTGCTCTCCCACCAGGAGTTGCAGCGTAAAATAATCGAATCAAAACTCCTCTTGATAAACTACAGGATCAGTCTTTATCGCGCTCTGGGAGGATCTCCGAGAATGCATTTCTCCCCAACTCTTCGTTATTTTCATAAAAATAATGCTCGTAATATCCCTTATATGACTGTGCTTATTTTTTTGAAAAACCTTGATTTGAGAATAAATGCTTATTCTCGGACAATCTCCTAGGAGGATCTCTCCTTCAGGCAGAAGGGAGTGTATTGCCATGAAAACAGACCAGAAAAGAAAAAATCGAATTGTATCTCTTTTGCTCCAGCTCTTCTTTTCTCTTGTGGTACTGGGATGCGGTGCTGCAATTGCCACCTACTATCTCAAAACCACGCCCCAGGCAAAACCACGGAAAAGAGTGCCCAGTACATTAACTGTCCAGGTTGAGTCGGTAAAATATGCATCCCATCAAGTAGTTATCAATGCCATGGGAACAATTATTCCAGCGCAGGAGATCACCCTCACCTCACAGGTAAAAGGTGAGATCCTGGCGATAAGTGATAATTTTGTTCCCGGTGGTTTTATTGATAAAGGTAAACCTCTTCTTACAATTGATCCCACCGATTACAGGCTTTCAGTCCTCCAGCACAGCAGTGAGGTCGCCAAAGCACAAAGCGACCTTGCCCTTGAAATGGGTAATCAGATGATTTCTCAGAAAGAGTTTGAAATTCTCGGAGAAAAAATATCTGCCACAGAAAAACGCCTCATCCTCAGACAGCCCCAACTCAATCACAAAAAAGCTACTCTCAAAGGAGTACAAGCAAAACTTGACCAGGCGGAACTGGACCTGGCACGAACACAGATAGATGCACCGTTTAACGCAGTCATCCTCTCTCGTTCTGTTAATATCGGTTCACAGATTTCAGCAGCAACTCCTCTCAGTCACCTGGCCGGCACCGACGAGTTCTGGCTGAAACTCTCGGTCCCACTGAAACAGCTGCAATGGATAGATATCCCGGGAGACATTTCGCCTGCAGGTTCCATGGTAACAATCAGAGTACACACGGATCACAGCGCCCCTGAAATACGAATGGGAAGAGTAGTCCGTCTCGCCCCGGACCTCGAAGAACAGGGAAGAATGGCTGTCCTCTACGTCTCAATTAAAGACCCGCTCTGCAGACTTGCTGAAAACAACAATAAACCAAGGCTCCTTATAGGCTCATATGTCAAAGCGGAAATTGAGGGAATTCGGCTTAAATCTGCAGTCGCCGTGAAAAGAAACTGGATTCATAACTCTGATACCCTCTGGCTCCTGTCTGACAGCAACACACTTACTCCACGTAAAATAGATATCACCTTCAAAAACCGTTACTTCGTTTTTATCTCATCAGGACTTGTTGAGGGAGAGAAAATAATCACCTCTTCACTCTCTGCGCCGATCAAAGGAACACCTGCGAGATTATGGCAAAGCCCCCAATCAGGTAAAGGGCAAGGGAAACGAGGGGAGATCAAACATTGAGTGCATCTCCTGCCGAAAAAAAAGGCGTCATAGCATGGATGGTGCACAACAGGGTCACCCCGAACCTGCTGATGATAGTGCTGCTGCTCGGCGGCTTCCTCATGTCTTCGAAAATAAAACAGGAGGTGTTCCCTTCGTTTGAGCTCGATCTCATAAGCATAGACATGTCCTACCCCGGCTCCGGCCCGGAAGAAATAGAACAGGGAATCATCCTGGCCATCGAGGAGGCTGTCCAGGGAATTGAAGGCATAAAAGAGATAACCTCCACGGCTCGGGAAGGCAGTGCAAACGTCAGGGCAGAACTGCTCGAAGATGCCGGTCCGCAGAAGGTACTTCGGGATATTCAACAGAAAGTTGACAGGATCAGCAGCTTTCCCGTGGATGCAGAAAACCCTGTCATATCCCTGGCAACCCGCAAGAGGCAGGTGATCCGTCTTAATATTTTTGGCGATATCCCTGAACGAGCCCTTTTAGAAACTGCCGGAACAGTACGGGACAGACTGCTTCAGAGTGGCGGTATTACTCAAGTTGAACTCCGCGGTGCAAGAAATTATGAAATCACAGTTTCCATACCTCTGGAAAAACTCCGCATGTACAACCTTACCCTTGCCGAAGTTGCAGAAATTATCAGGGTACGATCAATAGAAATTCCCGGGGGAAAGGTTGAAACAGAAGGAGGAGAAATACTTCTTCGAGTCCGGGACAGGCGCGTCTGGGCAGATGAATTCGCTAGGATACCCGTTGTCACCAACTCCCGTGGAGCAGTTCTCTATCTTGAGGATATAGCAGAGGTCCGGGAAGGGTTCGAGGATTCAACTCGTTTTGCAACGTATAACAGAGTGAGAAGTATAGAGCTTCGTATTGCCAGAGTCGGTGACCAGACACCAATCTCTGTCTCTGAAGCAGCCCATGCAGCCATGGCAGAAATTGAAGCAGACCTTCCCCCTGCTGTTGGATGGGCCTTTTCCAGTGATCGTTCCAAAATTTACAAACAGCGCCTGGAACTCCTACTGAAAAACGGTCTTCTCGGCTTGACACTCGTCCTGATCCTGCTTGGATTTTTTCTCGAGTTCAAACTTGCCTTCTGGGTGACCATGGGAATCCCCATCTCCTTTATGGGCAGCCTGCTGTTTCTGCCTTTCCTTGGTGTCTCCATAAACCTGATCTCCATGTTCGCCTTTATCATCGCCCTTGGTATAGTTGTCGACGACGCCATAATCGCCGGAGAGAATATATACGAATATCAGCAGCGTGGCATGGATTTTGTCGAAGCCGCCATTCAGGGCGGGAAAGATGTAGCCGTCCCCATTGCCTTCAGTATTCTCACCAATATCGCAGCCTTCCTTCCCCTGGCCTTCGTACCGGGTGTTATGGGCAAAATATGGTCCGTTATCCCTCTGGTGGTTATCACCGTTTTTCTTCTTTCATGGGTTGAAGCACTGTTGATTCTTCCCTCCCATTTAGCCCACTGCAAGCCAAACAAACGTAATCCGGTCAGTCGTCTCCTGCACAGCCTGCAGCAGGGTTTTGCCCGCCTTACTGCAAAATTCATTCATCAGTTTTATGGACCTCTGCTGAGTAGAATCCTGCGCTATAAATTTTTTACCGTCTCTCTTCTGGCCGCGATTTTTTTAGTAACCGTCGGTTATGTCAAAAGCGGCCGTATCAGTATGATTCTTATGCCCAGAGTAGAATCAGACAGAGCTGTTGTCACCGCCACTCTCCCCGTTGGCAGTCCCTTATCAGAAATAAACCGGGTACACGATCTCCTTCTGGATGGCATTGAACGAGTGGCCAGTTCCCATGGTGACAAACAGCTCCTGGAGGGAATATCCTCCCTTGTAAATGAGAACAGTATTGAGATTAACGCATATCTTACCGCACCCGATATTCGCCCTTTGAGCACCAGGGCGGTCACCAAACTGTGGCGCAAAGAGGTTGGCAGCATAGCTGATGTCAGATCTGTCCGCTATGAGTCGGACAGGGGCGGTCCCGGAAGAGGTGCCTCCATCTCTGTTGAACTCAGCCATCGAGATATCGATGTACTTGACAGGGCAGGTACAGCCCTTGCAGAACAACTTCTGCAGTTTCCTTCCATTAAAGATGTTGATGAAGGATATGCCAGGGGAAAAATCCAATATGATTTTAAGGTGAATGGGCTTGGTGCAGGTCTTGGCCTCAACACCACGGAGGTGGGCAGACAGGTTCGAAATGCGTTTCAGGGAATCATTGCTCTGCGCCAGCAGCGCGGCAGCGATGAGGTAGCGGTCAGGGTCAGATTTCCCCGGGATCAGAGGGTGAGTGAATATGATGTCGAATCTCTGCTGATTTCAACTCCTGCATCAACCTTTGTCCCCTTGAGTGAAATTGCCTCAACCAAGCGGGGACGTGCATATACCAGCATCAACAGGCGCGACGGTCGTCGGACGGTAATGGTTTCTGCTAATGTTGACCCCATTAGCCAGTCATCAAGGATAATGGCTACTCTGAATGCAGAGATTCTCCCCAATCTGGCTAAGACTTTCCCGGGTCTGAACTATGGATATAAAGGACGGCAGGCCGACCGAAAGGAAAGTCTTAAAAAACTGGGACAGGGATTTATGTTCACTCTGGGATCCATCTACTTTCTCCTTGCTATACCATTTCGCAGCTATATACAACCGGTTGTGGTCATGCTTGCCATCCCTTTCGGCATGATAGGGGCAGTACTGGGACATCTTATAATGGGCTACAACCTGAGTCTTATGAGTATGATGGGCATAGTTGCCCTGTCTGGAATCGTAATTAACGATTCCCTGGTTTTGATAGATTATGCCAACAAACAGAGACTCAAAGGTGCACTACCGCTGGAAGCGATCAGACTCGCATCCCTCCGACGCTTTCGCCCCGTTATCCTGACCACCCTTACAACCTTCGGCGGACTTGCTCCGATGATGCTTGAAACCTCAAGGCAGGCAAGATTTCTCATCCCCATGGCAATCTCACTTGGATTCGGCATCGTCTTTGCAACGGTCATTACTCTTGCCCTTGTACCCTCGCTCTACCTTATTGTTGAGGACATAAACCACTCCCGCCACTGACCAGGGCTGGAATTGCTCACATATATTTTGTTTCAATCCATCCTTTTGAAGATGGTAATGGTCGGATCGGCAGGATCATAGTTGAAAAATCATTGTCACAGCATATTGGCCATCCTGCACTCATTGCTTTATCTGCAACTATTAATGATAAAAGAAGAGATTATTATGATTCTCTGGGGGCTAACAGCAAAAGAAATGAAATTACGAAATGGATCATTTATTTCGGTAATACCATTGTTGACGCACAGAAAAATACAATCAAACAAATTGACTTCATCTTAAACAAGGCAAAATTCTTCT
>JAOZLO010000019.1 GCA_029934775.1 Desulfocapsaceae bacterium | reverse complement strand
GTTACGGCAATAATAAGAAAATTGTTCCAATGGGACAGTTTGTGCCCGGTATCGATGAACTCGCCCGATTTCACATTGAAGGAGTAAAGGGTGGAGCTACTACCTATTCAGACGAAAAAAAAGCTGCTGAAGACAATACCTACTATTGCGATATCTGCAATAAGTACATGAAAGTGGAAAAAGGACAAGCCGTCCCTCTCTGCTGTGGACGGGACATGGAGACTATCGAATAACGCCCCCTTTCTACAAACTTGTCGGACATGAACTGACCCCCTGAATATCAGGCTGATGAATACATCTTGGCCATCGATAAAATTTCGGCCTTTACTTTCTGCCTGAGTTCAGGTGGCCCGATTACCCTGGCCATCGCTCCATACTGAAGAATTTTCATAGTTATTTCTCTATAATCACTTACCGGAAGGTGGAGATGTATCCCCCCCTCTACCTCTTCAACTCTCTGGTCTTTATGCCAGTGCTGGTGACGAATCAGTTCCGCAGCAGTAGAGGTGAAAAGGATTTCAGCAAAGCGTATTCCCTGCCCCTTAAAAATGCCAAATGACTGCGTCAGATCCTTGTGATCAAAGGGCAGATCAGGTGGTATTTTTCTCTTTGCAATCTCAGCCTTACATATTCTTGCAATGTGGAAAAGGCGGGTGGAACATCGAAGACTGCAGTAAGCCAGCAGATACCAGCGTCCCTGATAGTTGATAATTCGTTGGGGTGCGACTTCTCTTGTGCTGTCCTGGCCCTGAAGCGACCTATACACTAAACCCAGAAATTTTCCCTTCACAAGCCCCTCAGTGATACATTCAAAAATATGAGGGTCGATAGATTCCACCTCAATCCATTCACATGAGATACAATCAACAAGCTTTCCGTAACTGGAAGAGACCATGGAAGAAAGTCTGCTCTCAAGTTGCCTGACCTCTTTGAGCTCTCCAAGACCTGCTTCACCGGCAAGCTTATTCAACATTGTAAGGAAGAATATAACTCTGGGGCTATCTTCAAACGGCAGAGAAAAACTCTTCTCCCTGTAAAAATATCCGTTTTTTTCGTGACTGAAAGCAAGAGGGGCCAGCAGCCTGTCTCGAAGATAAACAATATCTCTTTTTGAAGTCGCAACAGAGACTTCAAACTGAGCAGCAAGCATCCTTGAATTTGGATAGTGATCTTTCAGCACTTCCTGATGAAAATAAAATATTCTTTCAAGAAGACTCATGAGGAGAACTTCGCATGCCTCCGGTGTTTAACTGGGAGAATCTTCAATTGATCCCTGTATTTGGCTACCGTTCTTCTGGCAATTTGTATATCCTGCTCAGCAAGTTTTTCGGAGATAGCATTATCGCTGAGCGGCTTATCCTTTTCCTCTTCCTGAATCATTTTTTTTATTCGAACCTTGACCGACTCAGCAGCCAGCGATTCACCTCCTTTCCTTGGTATTGCTGTGGAAAAGAAGTATTTGAGCTCATAGATTCCCTGGGGAGTATGTACATATTTATTTGATGTTACCCGACTGATAGTGGACTCATGCATGTCAATATCGTCAGCGACATCCTTCAGGATAAGTGGACGTAAGTAGCGAG
Organism: Desulfocapsaceae bacterium; assembly: GCA_029934775.1. Lineage (GTDB taxonomy): Bacteria > Desulfobacterota > Desulfobulbia > Desulfobulbales > Desulfocapsaceae > Desulfomarina. Next base: position 14,357 of record JAOZLO010000019.1, on the reverse strand, counting down.
GACCGTGTTCGAAAAAATCATACTGAAACTTGAGCAGACTCTCCATAACTTTGTAGATAGTCTGTTGTCTCTGGTGGAGAGACTTAATAAACCAGTCAGCATTTTTCAGCTTATCACTGATATAATGCCTGGATGTCTTTTCCATATCTTTACAATTTTTCAACAACTCCTGGTAATGCGTCGATAATTTGAGACGGGGAATATCGTCGTCATTGAGTCTGATCACATATTCTCCATCAATTTTCTGGATATAAACATCAGGAACGATATAATTAGTATTTTCGGACACATACGGCAGACCAGGGAATGGAGTAAGCTCGGAGGTGATGAAATCGACTGCCCTGACAACCTCAAGTTTTTTTCTCCCGGTAGCCTTGGACAGAGCCTTGAAATTGCGTGCCACCAGAAGCGGTAGATGGTGTTTCACAATTTCTGCGGCAAGAGAATTATCTTTACCCATCCGCTCCAGCTGCAGATAAAGTGACTCGCTTATATCTCTTGCACCAATCCCTGGAGGATCGAGATCCTGGACCACCTCGAGGATATATTCTCCATCATCCTGTTCACATTCAGTTGCCTCAACAATTTTCTCCATATCCACTTCAAGAAAGCCGTATCTGTTCAGATTACCGATGATAAAAAGTGCTATTTCCATTTCCTTTTTATCAAGATCACAATGGGCCAGCTGCCACTGCAGATAAGCCATCAACCCAGGTTTTTCGGAAATAAATTCAAATTGAGAGGGTGCATCTGCCGGAGGGGTTTCATGGGCAAAAGAGAAGCTACTGTCAAAATTATTGGCGTAATCTTCCCAGTTGACCTCAGTCATATTATCTGAAACTTCTACCTTCCGGGTAATATCCTGTTCTCGGTCAGGTGCTGAATTCTGTTCTGTTGTCGCAGAGAGGGAGAGAAGGTTTTCAGGAGTCTCAAGAGGAGCAGCCTCCTCTTCCAGGGCCGGGTTCTGCTCTATTTCCGCCTGGAGGGCATCAGATAGTTCCAGCCTGTTAAGCTGAAGAAGCTTGATAGCCTGACGCAACTGCGGCGTCATTACCAGTTTTTGGGCCAGCTTAAGCTGTAGTCTGAGTTCCAGGGCCATAAGAAATTACATATGGAAGTTTTCACCAAGGTACATTTTTCGTGCAACCTGGCTTTCGATAATATCGTCTGCTACACCACTTGTGAGAATCTGTCCTTGATTCATAATATAGGCAAAGTCACAAACCTGCAAAGTTTCTCTTACATTGTGATCGGATATAAGAATACCCAGTCCTTTATCTTTCAAGTTATGTATAATTTTTTGCAATTCATTGACAGCAAGAGGGTCAATACCGGCAAAAGGTTCATCAAGAAGGATAAACTTGGGTCTGGTAGACAGAGCCCTCATAATTTCCACTCTTCTCCGTTCACCACCGGAAAGTGCATCCCCTCTATTATGTCTGAGATACTCAATACTGAGATCAGACATCAACTCGTCAATCCGATTGTTTATTTCACGTTTATTGAACCCGAGAGGTTCCAGAATAATTCTAACATTCTCTTCTACCGTCAGTTTTTTGAAAACAGAAGGCTCCTGGGCAAGGTAGGAAATACCTTTGAGGGCCCTTTTATGTATGGGAAGATTGGTTATCATCTCACCATCAAAAAGAACATTTCCCTGATTGGGACGGATAAACCCTGCGATTGAGTAAAAGCACGTTGTTTTCCCGGCACCATTCGGTCCAAGCAGGCCAACTACCATGCCTGTATTAATCTGCAGACTGACACCATCTACTACAGTGCGGGAGCCATAGCGTTTAACAATATTTCTGGTTTCGAGCAGCGACATACGATTCTTCTATTTCTGAATGATGGTCATGTTTACCCGCGATGACTTTTTCTTCTCTTTACCAGCAGAATCAGCAAGGGTTGTTGACGTTCCTCCAATAACCTCTGAACGACCTTCATCAAGATAATATATTATCTTACTTCCACTCACCACGTTCTGCCCCTGCCATGCTTTGGCATTATCTATAAGGATAACCTGCCTCTCTTTTGAAAGATAGATCATTTTCTTTCCGGTACCCAGCCATTCCTGTCTTGTCACCTCAACGTTACCAACGCAGACAAGTTTTTCAACCTGCTGTGTCATTTTTTCTGTCTCTTTTTCCTTGTTTTCTTCTGCCTTTGTATAATAAACAGTCATCTCATCAGAGCGGATACGGACGTCTCCCTGCTTGGCATCAACATTACCTGTAAAAACAACAGAACCAGTTTTTTCGATGGATGTCATGTGATCTGCTTCAACATGAATAGGTGCCTCTGAACCAAAGACGGAACTTTGAAAAAAGAGTATGCAGACAACAGCGGATATACTGAGCAGGGAAAGATAACGAAATATATTTCTCATCAGATTCTCCATTTATCAAAAAGTTAACATCGGCTAAATCAAATATCGAGCCCATGGTAGCTTATAGGCCCATAAATGTAAAGAGGTGGCTCTTAAACCTCAACAAAGAATACTTTACTTAATCTACACGAATCAGTACAATATTTTCTTTCTCTTATCTCTTGATTGGATCATGTCTCTTCTAACACCCCACAAGGGGGCATAAGTGCCATGGTGGTATATTATAACCTCACAATTTCAAAGCACGTTGCTCGATTACTTCTTTTTATTACAGCTTTTATGGGGTAAGGCACTAAAATTAAGTTAAGGATCAGATATTCCAGGTGTGTTTAACATGGTAAAAAATGTAAAAGAAAGTATTCAAAAGGCAGAAGTACTGATCGATTCTCTGCCATATATGCAGAAATTCAGACATAAGACTATTGTAATTAAATATGGTGGTCATGCCATGGTAGATGAACATCTAAAAAGGCAGTTTGCCCTCGATGTTATTTTACTCAAACAGGTAGGAATCAATCCAATTATAATTCATGGCGGAGGCCCTCAAATCAACCAACTGCTCGATCGTCTTGACATTCAGCCCAGCTATGTCCAGGGAATGCGCGTTACTGACGGAGAGATCATGGATGTTGTTGAAATGGTCCTGGTAGGAAAAGTGAACAAAGAGATAGTCGGCTTGATTAACCACTGTGGCGGCAAGGCCGTTGGTCTTTCCGGTCGTGACGGTGATCTGGTTTGTGCCCGAAAATTGAGAATGAGCAGTAAAAACAAGGGAGAAAAACTGGAAAAAACACCGACTGAAATAATTGACCTGGGCCAGGTTGGTGAAGTAACACAAATCAATCCGGGTGTTTTAGAGAGCCTCAGTCAAAATGATTTTATTCCGGTAATCGCACCGGTGGGTGTCGGAGATAATGGCCAGGCGTTTAATATCAATGCTGACCTCGTGGCGGGAGCCATTGCGGGAAAATTATCCGCAGAGAAACTTATTTTGCTCACTGATGTTCCCGGGGTAAATGACAAAAATGGTCAACTTATTACAACACTCCCCCATCAAGATCTGGAAGGATTGATTGACGACGGTACAGTAGCTGGAGGAATGATCCCCAAAGTCCGTTGCTGTGAAGATGCCCTGCGGCAGGGGGTGGCTAAGACCTACATCGTCGATGGTCGCATAGAACACTCAATTCTACTGGAAATGTTTACACCGGAAGGTGTTGGTACGGAGATCTTTTAATGAATACTGAAAATATAAAACTTAAAGAACAAGCGGACAAAGTTTTTATCGGGACATATGCCAGATACCCTGCCACCATGGTGGAAGGTGACGGATGCTGGCTTACCGACAGTGACGGCAGGAAATACCTCGACTTTCTCACCGGAATTGCAGTCTGCAGTCTTGGACATTGCCATCCTGAGGTAACAAAGGCTATACAGCATCAAGCAAATAAACTGGTTCATGTCTCCAATCTTTACTATACGGAACCCATGACCCGACTTGCAGAAATCCTGGTGGCCAACTCTTTTGCCGAAAAAGTATTCATGGCCAACAGTGGCGCTGAGGCAAACGAAGCTGCAATCAAACTTGCCCGTATTCATGCAGCTGAGGGCAGGTTTGAAATTATCAGCCTCCAGGGTTCTTTCCACGGGCGAACAATGGCCACCCTGGCCGCCACGGGCCAACCCAAATTTCACAAGGGATTTGAACCAATCCCTCAAGGGTTTCTTCACGCACCTTTTGGCGACCTGCCCGCTTTGGAGAAAATGATCACTGATAGAACCTGTGCCATAATATGTGAGCCTCTGCAGGGCGAAGGGGGCGTAAGGGTTCTGCAAAGAGAATACCTGCAGGGAATTCGAAACCTCTGTGATAAACACGATCTTCTGCTGATCTTTGACGAAATCCAGACAGGGCTGGGACGAACCGGAACTCTCTTTGCTTATGAACAGTCGGAAGTTACCCCTGACATTATGACTCTGGCCAAGGCTCTTGCCAACGGCTTACCCATCGGAGCGATGCTGACCACCAGTAAGATTGCCAAATCTTTTGTTCCGGGTACGCATGGCTCTACTTTTGGCGGCAACCCTGTTGCGTCTGCTGCTGCTGTAGCCACATTGAATGTAATGCTCAAAGAGTGTTTTCTGGATGATGTCAAAACGCAAGGCAAATATTTCAGCGCAGAACTTCAGAAACTTGCTGACCAGCACCCCGCCCTGTTATCTGGAGTCAGAGGAGTTGGTCTGATTTTAGGCGCAGTACTCACTCAAGCAGGTATTACAGTCGGCCCGGATATAGTTAAAAGAATGTTTGAAAAGGGATTCTTAATGAATTTTGCCGGCAATCTCGTCCTGCGATTTGTCCCCCCCCTTATTGTCACCAAAGGAGAAATAGATGCACTCATTATTGGTTTGAGTGAAGTACTGGCTGAATATTCAGCCCAATCCGGCTGAGAGAAAATCAGGGAGCTGAGGGGAGTATTTTAATTCAGCCTGCCCGAAGGGCATTATGTTCTTACGACATTATCAAATAATAATTTATATTGAGGTTTTTCATGACTGTAAAAAAAATAGTCCTCGCTTATTCAGGCGGATTGGATACATCGGTGATTTTGAAGTGGCTGGCAGAGGAATATAAATGCTCTGTGATTGCTTATTCTGCAGATATCGGCCAGAAAGAAGACTGGGATGCGATCAGGAAAAAAGGGTTGGCGACAGGCGCTGACAAAGTTATTATCTCTAATTTGCAAAAGGAATTTGTCGAAGACTATATCTTCCCGGCATTTAGGGCCAACGCAATTTACGAGGGTTCATACCTGCTCGGAACCTCTCTGGCACGACCACTCATTGCAAAAGAGCAGATCCGCATTGCCCAAAAGGAAGGTGCTGATGCAGTAAGCCATGGCTCAACAGGGAAAGGAAACGATCAGGTTCGTTTTGAACTGGCTTATATCGGCATAGATCCTTCACTCGATATCATTGCCCCGTGGAGAACCTGGGATCTTAATTCACGGCAGAAACTGGTCGAATTTGCCAAAAAACATGATATCCCCATTCCCGTCACCAAAGAAAAACCATACAGTTCAGATGAAAACCTGCTGCACATCAGCTTTGAGGGTGGCATACTGGAAGACCCATGGACAGAACCGGATGAGGCCATGTATCAATTGACGGTCTCCCCTGAAAACGCTCCTGATAAACCCACATATCTCGAAATCGAATTTAAAAATGGTGACCCGGTTTCTCTTAACGGAGAGAAAATGGCCCCGTTGCCACTCTTTCTCAGGCTTAATGAGCTCGCGGGAGCCAACGCTATCGGACGTCTCGATCTGGTTGAAAATCGATTTGTTGGGATGAAATCACGAGGCGTATACGAAACTCCCGGTGGAACACTTCTCCGTGAGGCCCATCTGGCATTAGAGACGATTACCATGGACCGTGAGGTGCTGCGTATTCGTGATTCACTGATTCAGCGTTACGCAGAACTTATATACAATGGTTTCTGGTTTTCTCCCGAAAGAGAACTTCTTCAAAAAACCATGGACGAATGCCAGAAGACTGTCAGCGGAGTTGTCAGGATGAAATTGTATAAAGGCAACTGCATTACTGTCGGGCGCAAATCAAACCATTCACTCTACCAGGAAAATTTTGCCACCTTTGAAGAAGATGATGTATATGATCAATCCGACGCCACTGGATTTATCCGACTCAATGGCCTGCGTCTGAAGATCAACGCATTGCAGAAAAGCGGACAGGATGGAAGGATCGCAAGCTACTATGACTGATACTAACAAGAACACATCAAAAAAACTCTGGGGTGGTCGTTTCGCAGGGACAACTGCCGCTTCGGTAGAGGCATTCACAGCCTCTATTCAATACGATTCCAGGCTCTTTAAATATGACATACGAGGCAGTATAGCTCACGCAACCATGCTTGCAGGTCAATCCATTCTCTCTTCGGAAGAACTGGATGCCATTGTGGCAGGACTTACCGAAATTGGTAAAGAGATAGAAGCTGGAACATTTGACTTCAAGCCGGAACTGGAAGATATTCATATGAATATCGAAAAGGCGCTTTTGGATCGCATCGGCCCTGCAGGTGCCAAACTACACAGTGCACGGAGCAGAAATGATCAGGTAGCAGTCGATTTTAAGATGTACCTGCGAGATCAATGTTCCCAAATCATTGAGTTACTTGATGGAATAAATATCGCCTTTGTCGTGTTGGCAAGAAAATACCTTGGCCATATCATGCCCGGCTATACCCATATGCAGAGAGCTCAACCGGTGCAGCTGGCCCATCATATGCTGGCCTATTACGAGATGTTTAAAAGAGATAAATCACGAATGATCGACTGTCGCAAACGAATGAACCTCTCCCCGCTTGGGATTGGAGCGCTGGCTGGTACCGGTCTTCCTGTTGACCGGGAGCAGGTCGCGAAAGCACTCGATTTTGATGGTGTGACAGCTAACTCAATGGATACTGCGGGAGATCGTGATTTTGCTATTGAGTTTACCAGTAACTGCGCTATGATTCAGCTCCATCTCTCCCGACTATCAGAGGAATTGGTACTCTGGTCCGGTCAGGAATTTTCCTTTGTCAACATATCAGATAAGTTCTGTACCGGCTCTTCCATGATGCCCCAGAAGAAAAATCCTGATATTCCAGAATTGATCAGAGGTAAGAGCGGCAGGGTTGTCGGCAGTCTGATGAGCCTTCTCACCCTAATGAAAGGACTGCCGCTCACTTATAACCGGGATCTGCAGGAAGATAAAGAACCTGTGTTTGATGCAGCTGATACAGTATCCTCGTCCCTGTCAATTATGGCTGAGCTATTGGATAACCTCACATTCAATACTGAAAACATGATCAAAGCAACCCAGACCGGTTTTATGACCGCTACAGACCTGGCGGACTATCTGGTGCTGAAGAATGTCCCTTTCCGGGAAGCGCATGGCATCGTTGGCCGACTGGTTGCCTATTGTCTCGAGAAGGGGTGTGAGCTTGAGGATCTGACTGTAGACGAGCTTATTCAGTTTTCAGAGGCAATTGACAGAGATGTATTTGAAGTACTAAGTGTGGAAGGCTCAGTCAACAGCAGGATATCGACGGGTGGTACTGGTTTGCTGAAAGTGAAAGAAGCAGTTGATGAGGCAGAAAAACAATTGGGGATTGTCTAATGAAAAAAATAATCGGGATTAGAGCAGCCGGACTGTTATTCCTGGCTACGTCTTTTTTGCTGGTGGGTGGGTGTGGCTATAAAAATCAACCGGTGCCTCCTGAAAGTGTGGTTCCTCAACCAGTCGAGGATTTACGCTATTCCGTGAGTGATAAAGGCGTCACACTCAACTGGTCTTATCCGATTGAAACGATAAAGGGAACGGCACTTACTGAGATTGACTCTTTTGAGCTTTTTCTGGCTGAGATACCTCTCAGCAGATATTGCGGCAACTGTCCGATTCCGTTCGCTGAGCCGCTTAAGCTTCCGGCAGGAGAATCTATTGATGGTGAAATACGAAAGGAAGGAGAATACATTTTCTCTCTGCTCCAATCAGAACATAAATATTTTTTTAAAGTTCGCTCCCGAACCAGCTGGTGGGCGTCAAGTGATGATTCTAATATCGTCACATTTGTCTGGTTCGAGCCTGCCGCCGCTCCCGAAAAAGTAACTGCTATTCCTGGAGACAGTGAGATAACTCTCAACTGGAAATCTGTGACAAAACTGTTTGACGGACAACCTGTGCAGATGCCGCTTAAGTACCAGGTTTTTCGCAGTGTGGGTGGAAAGAAATTTGAAAATGCCGGTGAACCTCTTGCCGCTACACAGTTTGTAGATCGTCAAGTGCGAAACGGACAGAAATATTTCTATACCGTCCAGAGCCTGCTTGTACATGGAGATGAGCTCGTAAGTGGTGGAATCAGTAAAGAAATCGCGTCAACTCCTGTTGATCTTACGCCTCCTCTCTCCCCCCAGGGAGTTACAGCAGTCTGGACCGATGGTGGAGTAAAAATTTTCTGGGATAAAAGCAGTTCCCTCGATATTAGTGGCTACAGGGTATATCGTCGAGATGCAGAGAAAGACAGTTATGAGTTCCTTGGCGATGTTGACCCGGCGTATACCTTGTTTGTGGACTCTCAGGCAAAAAACAATACGCGATACTACTGGGCTGTAACAGCCATCGACCAGGCGACACCTGCCAACGAAAGTCATAAATCACGAGAGGCAACAATACGATATTAACACCAGGAGGGTGTCCGAGAATAGGCATTTTTTCTCAAATGCATTCTCGGACAGCCTCCTAAGCACCTTAGAAAAGGAGTACTGCCTATGGCCATTTCCTTTCCCATCAATTTTGAAAAAATGAATGGGTCCGGTAATGATTTTGTGGTTATCGATAATCGAAATTCTATCGTTCCTTTCGAAGATCAACCCAACTTTGCTCGACAAATATGCCGGCGCATGCTTTCTATCGGAGCTAATGGATTGATTTTGATAGAGAAATCAAATATAGCTGATTTCGGCTGGAAATTCTACAATGGTGACGGTTCAGCAGCTGAAATGTGCGGTAATGGGGCCAGGTGTGCCGCCAGCTTTGCATTCAGGAACAATATAGCAAGTTCAAGTATGAACTTTGAAACGACAGCGGGAACCATTCAGGCCAAAATCCTGGCAGATGACAAGATTGTACGTGTACAGATGACCAAACCATTTGACTTCCGTCTCGGTCTTTCAATGAGCCTTGATGGCAAGGAACATGAGGTGGCGTTCGTCAATACAGGGGTTCCCCACGCGGTTATTTTTGTTGAGGGAGATGACACACCTGTAAAAAAACTTGGTCGCAAAGTGCGCTTCCATGAACTCTTCGAACCGGAAGGTACCAATGCCAGCTTTGCAAGAATACTCAATGACCACAGGCTGGAAGTTCGCACCTATGAACGTGGTGTTGAAGATGAAACTATGGCCTGCGGAACCGGTGCCGTCGCTGCTGCCCTCTTTGCGGTAATGCAGAGAGGAATGGAATCACCGATACAAATAGTAACGTCCGGCGGAGATATGCTGACAGTTTTATTTGATTTGCTGGACGGACCTGTTGCAGAAAATGTCTTTCTGGAAGGACCTGTAAGACTTATTTATAAAGGACAACTCACCGCTGAAGCTCTACTCTAAAAACCATCGCAGACAAACGGTAGTGAGGAAAAAATCAGGAGAAGTTATGAAAAAATTTCATGGAGCAATCGTTGCGTTAGTGACCCCATTTATCGACGGCCAACTGGACGAACAGGGGTTAATTGATCTTATTGAGTTTCAAATCGAAAACGGTACTCATGGTATAGTACCTGTAGGAACAACCGGAGAATCTGCAACACTTGATTTTGAAGAGCATAGAAAAGTTGTAGATCTTACCGTTAAAACCGTGAATGGGCGAATACCTGTCATTGCCGTAACAGGGGCGAATAATACCCTTAAAGCTATAGAGTTCTCCAAAAGTGCGAAAGAGAGTGGAGTAGATGCCGTCCTCTCTGTTGCTCCGTATTACAACAAGCCAAACCAGGAAGGGATCTATCAACATTTCAAAACAGTCTCTGAAGCTGTTGATATTCCAATGATTTTATATAACGTTCCCGGGCGGACTGTGGTTAACATCCTGCCGGAAACTGTTGCCCGTCTGGCCAAAATTGATACTATTATTGGCATCAAAGAGGCCTGTGGCAGCCTGGAGCAGATATCAGATGTGATTCGTTTTTGTCCTGATGATTTTATACTTCTTTCCGGCGATGATTTCACCTCCATGCCAACAGTTTTTGTTGGCGGCAAAGGAGTTATCTCCGTTATTTCAAACGTTGCTCCCCGTGGAATGGCCGAGCTGATGGAAGCCGCTCTGGTCGGTGACATTGCCAAAGCAAATGAGATCCATTACAAATTGATTCCCATGATGAAACTTATGTTCAGCTGTCCAAGCCCTGGTCCGGCTAAAAAGGTATTGGAACTCATGGGGAAAATCAAGGATGGGACGCCTCGACTGCCCATTACACCGGTGGATGAACCCACCATCCTGAAACTGCGGGAAGCTATGTCAGCACAGGGTATGGTCTGAAAAAAATCAATAAACAACGGTAACATTCTTTCACAGGCATGTGATTGGCCGCGTTGGATTTGCTGCGGGAAGAAAGTCTGATGGTGGAGACAAAAAATGTATTTGTAGCACTGGGTTCAAACCTGGGGAATAGTGTGCATACCTTGCTGAAGGCATGGGATCTACTCGGTGAACATGACGGCATAACCCTCACCGCTCTGTCTCCTCCCTTTCTGACGGCTCCGGTTGATATGACCAGTCAAAACTGGTTTACCAATAGTGTAGGATGCCTTTCCACCCGCTATTCTCCCCTTGCCCTTCTTGATATCCTCCTTGAGACAGAAGCGGTTTTGGGCAGGGCAAGGGATCATGGTACCGCGGGGTATCAGGACCGCACTGTTGATCTGGACCTGTTATACTTTGGCTCTGTAATTCTGGATAATCCAAGACTGATTCTCCCCCACCCTCACCGGGACAAACGTCTCTTTGTCCTGGCGCCAATGGCTGTTGTTGCCCCGGAATTTATCGATCCCATCCATTTGCAGACTATCGCCGCTATTCATCACCAATTACTGGAAAAGATCAGAAACAACCAGACAGACAACCAGGAAATCAAAGTGAGTTCATGGCCTGAAGAAACGTAATCTTTTTACAAGTCTGCTCATTTCTGTACCCTTTTATTTCTGAGTCCTTTTATTTATCCACAGTAGTGCCCGGTTAGAAAATTACATTACCTTAAACCCTCTCGGAGTCTCACGAGCTCGCTTATCTGCAAAATCCTAAGGCTGGCTTTGCCTGCAACCCAAAAGCCACACTTTTTCACCACAGAGCACACAGAGAAAAAACAGACTGCCCTGCGGGCAAGTCTGAAGGATTTTAGGATAACAATCGTCAGTCGATCTTTTCCCTTCTCTGTGCTCTCTGTGTCCTCTGTGGTTTATGTTTTTTTGTTTTTTTATTACAGAAGTTCAGGAGTAAGGTACTAACCGGACACTACTGATTTATCCATGATGAAAACATATAACTTTAGGTTCCGTCATTTCCTGCAGGGCAAATTTTATGCCCTCCCGTCCCAGTCCTGAGTTTTTAACACCGCCAAACGGCATGGAATCGAGACGATAATCGGTAGAATCATTGATCATCACTCCGCCGCATTCTATTTCATACGCAGCTTTGAACGCAAGATTGACATCTTTGGTAAAAACAGCTGCGTGAAGTCCGAATTCAAGGCTATTTGCCTCTTCTATTGCTTTATCAAAGTCATCTACTGGGAAAAGATGTACAACCGGTCCAAATATTTCTTCACAGTATGCCTGACATGTTTTCGGTACGTTTTCCAATACAGTGGGGTCATAAAAGGCACCATTTCTGCGACCTCCACATAAAATACGTGCGCCGGATGCAACAGCATCGTTTACCAGCCTTTCTACTCTGATCGCTTCGGTAGTAGTGATCATCGGTCCCATATCAGTCTCTTCGCTGAGTTTATTTCCGACTTTTAACTGGCTGGTCTTTTTAATAAATTTATCCTTGAATTCCTCGTATTTTTCTTTATGAATGTATATCCGCTGTACCCCGAGGCAATTCTGGCCGGCAGCCCAGAAAGCGCCTGACACACATGATTCCACAGCCCAGTCGATATCAGAGTCATGCCAGACAATTACCGGAGAATTTGATCCCAGCTCCATTCCCAGTTTTTTAATGCCGCTTATTGAAACAATTCTATTACCAGCATTGATCCCGCCGGTAAAAGATATCATCTTGATTCGTTCATCTTTAATTAAAGGTATACCAATTTCACTGCTATTTCCTGTTATGATCTGTAAAACTTCAGGTGGTAATCCCGCCTCGAGGAAGGCTTCAGCCAGTTTAATCGCTGAAAGAGGGGTGACTGTGGAAGGTTTTAAAATAACACTGTTGCCACCGGCAAAAGCGGGGCCGAGTTTATGTGCCACCAGATTCAGTGGATCATTGAAAGGAGTTATAGCCAATATAATACCAATGGGATTTCGATAATAGTACCCCTTTCTATTCTCCCCTCCTGGAAATGAATCGAAAGAGATGGTCTCCCCATGGATTCTTTTGGCCTCTTCTCCTGAAACTGTGAGGGTATTAACGCACCGGCCAACTTCTTTCCGTGCTTCTCGGATTGTCTTGGAGCTCTCTCTTGCCAGCAAGGTGGCAAATTCTTCCATCCTTGTTTTTATAATGTCAGCAGTTGAATACAATATTTGTGCCCTTTCATGGACCGGCATTTTTCTTGCTATATGATAGCCTTTCTCCGCAGCATCAAGAGCTTTTTTCACATCACTTATATCGGCCTTTGGTATATAGTCTATAAGAGAATTATCATAAGGGTCATAAACACCTATTTTGTCATCTTTATCAACCCATTCAGAATCAATATAATGTTTCATCACATCACCTCACCCGGCACCAGATCACCCAGAGGTACTGGTTTTATCGGCATCCGAACGGAAAATGGTTTTGTCTCGCCGGCAGGTACGCAGGCAGCTAAAATGTCATAAATCAATGGGCCACAGGTTCGTCCCTGGCAATTTCCCATACTACAGCGAGTTGCTCTTTTTAAAACATTTGAGGTTGTGAAACCCGCCTTTATCCAGCTGCGAAGCTTACCAATGGTGATATCCTCACAACGACAGATGATTGTATCATCAGCAATAGTTTTCCACTCTTTAGCTGGAATCCTCCATTGACGATTCAGATATGTACCAAAACGCTCATACTGTTTACGCCTGAGCAGCAACGACTTTTGCTTTCTATCAAAATCAGTTTCGCTTAATCTTTCTGATTGATGCAAAACGGAGAGTGCCGCTAATTGCCCTTCTACTACTGCCTTGTCACCACCACCAATACCGGTTATTTCCCCTGCTGCATAAACTGAACTTACAGAAGTCTCCATTGACGAATCGACAGTGACAAACCATCCACCTTTATCTGATGAATAATCCAACTCACAACCTGCAAGCTGAGGTAGTTCGGTATTGCCGACAAACCCATTAGTCATGGCAATAAGCTTGGTTTTGTATCGCTTGCTGCTACCATCTACGATGGTGCCGTCTGATAATATTTCTGCTGTGGTGGCTTCCAAAAGACCGCTCTTACTCTCTGCTCTGATTATCTGCCTGTTATATCTGGGAAGTATCCTGTTTTTCACCAGATGACCAAATGCAGAGAAACCCTGCCCAAGTTTTCCGAACTGCCCGCCCATCACCCGGGTTGTTCCCAGCAGACTCGAGAAGGACGAGCGATCAAGAAGGGTTGAAATCCTGCCATTCTGACTCAAAACATTACCGGCCAGCACATACATCAATGGTCCTGCACCATTAATCAACATCTCCGAAGCTGCAAGAACATGGTAGTGTTTGAGCAAGATCTGGACTGCACCCACTGTCATCACTCCAGGTAATGTCCAGCCTTCAAATGGACGCACTTTTTCTCTGGCACCTGTGGCAAATATGATATTTCCTGCCTTGATTTCTTTTATTCCCTCTTCTTTTGAAGAGAGCAGGATATAATTCTCCGGAAAAATACCGAGCACGCTTGCTGCTGCATGAATATGGAGGCTGCCGTCACGGCACCCTGTTGTTGCCAACAAGTTGACTTTATTATTTAACGAGTTGGAAAACCTAGGTGAACTGTCAGGCTGTTCAGTCAAACCGCGCCATAATTGACCACCAGAATGTTCATTTTCATCAACCAGGAGAGTCTTGACAGAATAGTCTGCCAGAATTGATGCCGCACTCATACCGGCTGGACCCGCACCGATGATCACCACATCATATTTTTCAGCCAGCATCGATTTCAATCTCCATACCTTCTTCTACAATCGTTGCACAGGCCTGTTTCCTGGGACCATTATCAATCGTTACCA